>NZ_CP011772.1 GCF_001028705.1 Croceicoccus naphthovorans
AAAGCTCGTCCGCCAGGCCTGCCCGCAGCAGTGTGGCTGGTGTAGCCGGCAGATCGCCTCGCGCCTCTTTGCGATCGCAACCGGTAGTTCCTGAATGAGATGCCCGCACCAGTGCGCCGACCATTCCGCGATAGTCCGCGCGACCACTTCACGGTCGCGCGCAGCATCGGCGAGGTGATCGGAAACCGGGTTGCCAGATACCGGGTCACAGGCACCGTGGAGTTGGCCAATACAGACGGGACAGGTGCCGTCGTCGACATGCTCATGGTCATGCATCCAAGTGGAAACCTTGGCGTAGAGCTGCGCACGGCGCGCGCGATCGGGGGCACTCTCCAGCTGTGCCAAGGTTGTGGCTTCGGCCTCTACCTGCGCCAGCAAAGCGACGACCGCGGCGACATCATTGGAGTCCACCGAGAGCGATGATAGTCGGGCAATCGATGGTAGCTCGCCCGCAGTTTTCAGCCGTTCGATAGCAGGCAGGATACTCGCTTCAAGGTCATCGCGCGCCTGTTTATTCTCGGCGTCGAAGCCGTCGCCCAGAACTTCCTGCGCATTCCTAAGCGCCGCTGCCTTCAGATCGACAAAATGCGTGCCAATCGCGCCAATCCGGTCTCTGGCTTGCGCATCGGTCACGGCAGGCGCGTCACCTTCAAATGCAATTGCCGGTGTCTCGGCGATGACGGCGGCGAGATCGTCGACAGCCTGCTGATACTGGTCTGCGATTCCATCGCGCTGGGATTCGAGCTCCGGCGTCGCTGTCTTCCTGATCCGCACTGCCATTTTCTCGGTATGCTTCGCGAGATCGACGAGGTCTGCAAGTCCGGTCAGGCGCGCCACGGATTCGCCAAGTTGGGATGCCGAGCCTACCGCCAGAAACGGCAGCAGTGCAGGCATCGTTGTGGCGATCCGCCACGCGATCGGATCGATTCCGTCGAGGTCGGGCGGAGTCTCATTGAGCTTTCCGCGCGATGACCGGGTCTGGCTGCGCCGGAGCGGGGGCAGAGGCGCGCCGTCGCCATCGGCAAAGGTAACCTCAACCCAGCTGTCCGCCGGGATAGGTTGCCCGTCGGGGGTAGTTCGGTTGATTTTTGGGGCATCGGCGTGATGGCCGACATTCGGATGGGTGCTGACGCTGTGATCGTCCCTCGCGATCTCACACGCAAAATCAAGAGTCCCATCCTCTGGGGCACGCTGCGAGCGGATCAGTTGACCGGTAAGGCACCAGACAAGAGCATTCGCGATCGAGGTCTTGCCAGACCCATTGACGCCCTCGAGCAATGTGATCGGCTTGCCAGGCTCGAACACGAACGAGGCGGGCGGTTCGGTCACGCGCCCATAGGCATGCAGCCCGGCAAAACGGTGCGCTTCAACCCTAACCAGCCGCAGCACCCGGGTCGGAGAAGCCGGCGCGGCATCTGCTGTGGCCAAGATGGTGGGAGGTGGCGTGCCGATCGTGTCGATGACCGCCTCAGTATCTCCCACTGACAAATTGCCCTGCCATTTGGCCCGGTTGCGACGATACCAATCAAGCACCGCGCGGGCGTCGTCCGACGCCAGTGTTAATTGCTCTCCATTGCCAAGTGTGACGGCTCGACCGCCGATGAGATCGGCAAGCAAGGCATCGGTCGTCAGAAGATGAATATCGCGTGATGCTGCGGGTGTCGTCAGCCATAATGTCCTCATATTGCTGAGACATTCTCGCGACAAAAATGATGGTCGTCCAGATCACGACAGATAAATCGGCGACTTCACCACCGGCGTTGAACAACCGGTAGGCGAGCATGCCCGCTCAACTATGCTCCATTTCCCCAAATAGAATAGCTGCAATGTACGCGTTCAAAGCCCTTCGACCTGTCGGAATTCTCCAAAGCCTCCCCTGCAAATAAAGAGGCGGAACGTCGGGCGGGGGATGCGCCGACGTTCCGCCTCGGGCCGCGTGGGGCGGTTGCGGCCGTTGCATGGGGACGGGGACCCGCGGTTGGGTCCCCGTCCTTTCGGAGGAGCAGTTCAGGCTCAGGCGTCGACCATCGGCGGCAGGGCGCCTTCGTCTTCGCTGGTGCCGCTGTCCTTGGCGCTGCCACGACCGCGCTTTGCCGGGAGCGTCGCGGTGCTGTCACCGAGACCGTCGCCGGAGCTGTCGCTGTCGGAACCGGCATCGTCGCCAGCGAACATGTCGCCTTCGCCGTATTCGGCAGTGCCGAGCTGGCTGTTGCGCCGACGCGGACGCTGCCAGGCGACCGCCATGGTGCCGTCCTCGCGCGGGAACACGGCGATGTAGAGCGGCTGCGACATCGACGGATCGTCTATCTTGCCCTGGTAGAAGATCTCGCCGGTCGAGTTCGAGGCGAGTTCGAACAGGGCGCCGACGATGACCCAGCGACGCTGGTCGTTGAGCGCGACGATCTCGTACTTGGGCGCGCGCGGGTTGCTGGAGCTCACCGGCCGAAGGCCGATGGTGCGGGTGATGGTGAGCGTTTCGACAGAGCCGATCAGCTGGCCATTCGCGTTCTTGCGGATTTCACCGATATTCATGGGGACGTTCTCCTTGAAGGATTGATTGCGACCGGACCCCTTGTCCGATCACCATTCTTCCATCCCCCTTCCCTCCCGGCCGTCAGGCCGAGACCTGCGGGCCATGCCCGCAGCACTTCTGAGGAGAGGCACGGAGAGATCACCGGGAACCGCCCCGCCCTGCCCCCAGCAATCCGACAATCAGCGTGCTGATGGGCCGGGTCTGATCATGAGGGTTACGCAGCCGGTCGATCTCGAGGCGCGAAGCAAGACCATCCGGCACCTCGGCATAGTCGCGGACGAGCGCTAGCAGCGCGGAAGCGCTCGGGATTTCCCGGAAGGTGGTGCCGCGCCACAGGCGCACATCTGGATCGGGCGCGCCGTCGCTTGCGGCGAACACGGTGACGAAGAAGGTATCGAGCCGGGGTCCCAACCCAGGGCGACCTCGAAGAGGTCGACATGGTTGGGAAGCGGTTTGAGCGAATAGCGCGACATCTGGCTCAGTAGTCGGTCGCAAGCATGACGGTGACCACCCGGTAGCTGGTCTGCTCATCCCACGGCGCCTCTGCGCCCCACTCAAATGTGCCGTCGTTCTCGTAGACATCGACTTTCCAGAAGATCTTGCGATCAAGGAATGTCACCACGCCGAAGTCCCTCTCGCCGTTGGGGTCGTTGCCCGGATCGATCGGGGTTTCGCGAACGAGGCGGAGCAATGCAGCCTGGTTCTGAAATTGGCGCACCTGCGCAATGGCCGCATCGTCCGCGTCGCCCGCAAGCAGGTCGACGAGATTGCGGGTGAACACCATGCGGGAGTTCGCAAGCGTACCGGCACGCGCGGCATCGTTGAGCCGGGCGATCTCGCCGGCGCGGGACTGTTCGGCGGAAAGGCATGATGCCTGGGCAGGCTGGGCCATGGAAAAATGCTCCTTTTGCAATTGATCGCCCGGTCCGATCCCCCTCCCCTCCTTGCCGGCGCTTGCCGGGTCAGGCGGGAATGGGTTCGTCATCGTTGCTGGAGATGACGACGCGGGTGACGATGCGCGCGGGCGAAGCGCGGCTCGCCAGGACGACGCGGAATGGTTGCAGGGGATTGCCGGTCTTCACCACGGCGGTGTCGGCGGCCATACGTTCAGCGACCTGGCTCGCGACACGGTTGGCATTTTCGATACTGCACAGCCGCGCGCGCTTGGGCGAGCGAGTGGATAAGGCAGGTTCGCTCATGACACGTGCGGAGCTGCTGGAGGCGGGACGATGGTCCAGGCACGGCTCATCAGGTTCGTGATCCGCACGCCTACGCCGTCGGTCATGCGGCACAGCCGCGTCTTGTTGCCAGAGGCAACCACGCGGAACGTTCGTTCGCTGTGGCCATCGGTGAACGTCAGGGCTTCGGCAAGCACCAGCGTGTCGCCGGGCCGGGGCTTGCGGCGCGAGGTCAGCGCCAGTCGCTGGCGGCAATGTTCGCGCCAATGCGCGGCGTGTTCGTTCCTCGGCGAATCGAGCAGGTCAAGAATCGAAGCCGGGCAATCGTAGCGATACGGCCCATGGATTCTTCCATGTCCTTGTATGCGAAGATGTAGCCGTCACGCGCCTTGGGGTTCCAGCGGATGAGGCAGATCGCCGCGAAGACGAGTGAGGTGCCATCGGACTCATAGCTCTGACAGGCAGCGTACCACGCGCCAGAACGGACCGAGGACTTGAGCACGCGCAGGCCCGTGGTCCGCCCTTGTCCAGGTCAGGCGGGAATGTGAACTGGGCATCGAGATATGCCTTGGGCGTGGCATGCGGCGCCATGCCTGATGCGGTCATCGAGAGCCAACCCATCGGGGCCTCCTATACGAGTTCGGTTTGTCGGGGTTCGAGTTCGAGGCGGGTCTCGCGCACCACGGTCGCGCGGAAGCGGACCGGAACGGCCAGCACCGCGATGTCGCAATAGTGATTGCGCTCGCCGATATAGTCCTGCCGCCCGTTGCAGCGGCGGAACATCACCTCGCGGCCCGCACCCATGCAGGAGAGCGCGACCTGGATGTAGATCGCATCGGCATGAAGCGTGATCTCGCCCGAGACGGCGACGCCGCCTGGATTGACACGCAGGTCATAGTCGTCGGCACCAAGACCCAGCTGCCGTGCCGCAATCCTGAGCGCCGAGCGGGCTTCGCGCTGGAACACGCGTTTGGCTTCCGGGTCGTAGCCCACGCCGCGTCGGGCGAGCGCCACCAGCGCGGGCTTCGACTTCAATTCGTCGATCCGCTCGATGCATTGGCGGCGCAGCGGCGCATCTTCGGCGAAGGTCGCATCTGGGGCGTGGCCGAGCGCAATGCGTCCGACATGGCGGGCAAGCAGGATGGTCGCCGGATCGCGTGCCAGGTCGATTCCGGCATTGCGCGCGTCCTGCATTGCATCGATCACTGCCTGGGTCGCGGTCGGGATCGTTGACAGCCCATCGGGCTGGAGCGCCCGGCGGTAGCGGAAGTCGAGATCGTAGTTCATCGCATGGCTCCCTTGCGCCGGAAAGGCGCATGGGCTGCCCACCCCCTCCCCTTCCCGCTCGCCGTGCGAGCGCGGTTGAAGAGATTGGCGATGTGCTCTCAGCGATCAGGCCGCCTTGCGTTCAGGGTCCGCAAGCGCGGGATCGAACTGGCGCAGCCACTGGACCGCCTGCTCGGCCTTGGCCGCGGCATGGAGGATGGCGGTCTTGTCACCGCGCATGATATTGAGCCAGTGATCGATGTAGGAAGCGTGGCTGTCGTGCAGCTCGTTCGGCAGGCCGTATTCAGCGCAAAGGATCGACTGCGCCAGGCTCGCCACAACTTCCTCGAAAGCATAGGCCTGATCACCGAAGCGCTTGCCGAACTGGCGATTGAGCCGTTTGGCATGGCCTGAGGCGTGAGATAGCTCATGGCAACGGGTCGAAAAGTACGCCTCGATTGAATGGAACGCCTGTGGCTGCGGCAGCGTCACCGTGTCTGTCGAAGGCGTGTAATGCGCGCTGCTGCCGCCATGGACGACCCGGATCGGAATCGCATCGAGGAAGTCACGCACGCCGGCCGACAGTTCGCCGATGGCTTTGGGGTCCGGTGGCTCCGGGTAGTAGTGCGCCGGCAAGCCATCGATCTGGCTGGCATTGAACACGTGGTTCCATTTCATGAACCGGATGGTCTTTTCAGTGGTCTCGCCGGTCTGCCGGTCGGTGTCGGTCTTGTGGGCGGTACTGTAGAAGACGCTGTAGGAACCGGACTCGCCCTTGCGGACCTGCCCGCCAAGTTCGGCAGCTTGCCTATACGTCATCCAGTAGGGACTGGCGTAGCCGCAGGCCTCGGCCACCGCCCAAAGGAAAAACGTGTTGATCCCCGTGTAGGGAATCCCGTTGTGTCGCATCGGGCGAGTGCTGGTCGCCGACCAGGGCTTGAGCCACGGCGCGGTGCCTGCAGCGATCTTCTCGAGGATGAGGTCAGTGATGACCTGCGCAACGTCAGGTCGTGGCTTACGGGTCATGGGTATACTCCCGTGTTGTTGGGGCGCAAGCCATCCTCGCCCGGCACCTTGGCCAGGCGGGGATAGCAAAGCATTCGGATAATCAGGCGTCGACCGTTTCGCGGACCTCATCGGCGGCATCTGTGACGTCCGGTTCGGGCGCTTCGTTCGGAGATTCACCTTCGCCTTCGTCGGGCTGCGCCTCCCCTGCCCCGGTGTCACCCAGCACCCGGAACCGCATCGCCTCAGGCACCCAGGCCAGCGCTGCCTGCTTGACCTCGGGCGCGACGATGGTCTCACCGGCGAACAGCTTCTTGCAGGATGCGGATAGGTCGCCCTTCTTGGCGCCCATGAAGATTGCCGCCATGGTCGGTCCGCCCACTTCGGTGACGTGCGCGAGCAGTGTCTGCTTGCTCACCCGGTCGAAGTAGTTGGCCGAGGTGGGCCGCCAGTGATTGGCGACGTTGATCTCCATCAGCGATGCCAGATGATCGTGGAGTTCGATCGGTTCGGGACCGGACTGGCCGGGTTTGCGCGCCACGCCCATGCTCGCTTCGAGCGTACGGGCAACGCACCAGGCCAGCCATGCGGCCTTGGCTTCGTCATCGAGCGCGCTGAACGCGGTGAACCTCTCGACCGTGCGCTCATGTTCGGTCCAGGCGGTATCGAGCGTCTCACGCATGTCGGCCATCAGCGTGTGCGCCGGAGACTCCGGATAGCTGGCAAGGTAGAGCGAGGGCGATGGCGCGCGGATCGTGGTGCCGAGCGCCTGTGCGCCGTAGGTGAGCCCGGCATCGGCAATCGCGAAGATCATGTAATCGAGCGCGATCGCCGGGTTGGCTGCGAGGTTGACCGAGAGGATGTCGCGGCGCTGCACGGCGAGCTCCTCGACCAGCTTCTGCGAAAGCGGTTTGGGCGCCGATCCGGCATCGCCGCCTCCGTCAGGCGCACTACCCTCGCCACTGGCGTCGCTGCCACGCGCCTTGCGCTTCTCGAGCGGCTTGTCGCTGTAGAGGCCGTGGGCAATGGCCGGCTCGCCGTTCTCGCGCACGATGACGAAGCAGCCGAGGTTAGCCTTCATCTCCTCGGGGATCACCGGGGGTTTGTCGTGAAGGGCGTCGTACGCTTCGGTCGCTGCTTCCCAGCGTGACTGGAAGTCTGCAGCCGCAGTCTCGTCGTCTTCATCAAGGCCGTCGCTTTCGGCTTCGAGGGCGGAGATCGTCTCGAGTAGGCGGTCGGCCTCGGCCTGTTCCTTGTCGGTAAGCGGGGCGGGTTCGAGATGGACCTGGTGCAGGTCTTCGGTTGCCGCATAGGGCACTCGGCTTTCAAGAACCGGGCGCACCCAGGCATAGCCCGAAGTCTCGGCGACCTCTGTTGCAAAAGCCTGGAGTTTCTCGCCGGCGATGCGCTGGGCGATTTCGGCGTCGATCCAGGTCTCGTTCGAGTCCTCGGTGAAGAGATCGCGCTCGATCCGGCCACCCGCAGCGAGGTATTCTGCTTCACCGGCGAGCCTTGCCATCGGCGAGGACGAGCGCACAGCGCTGTGGGTGATCATGCGCCGGATCGAATCGGGCTGGTTGCCCTGCCAGGAATCGGCCAGTTCGTTCCACACCATCATCTGGCGTTCGTGATTGGGCGTGGTCGCGTAGGCCTTGGCAACATCGAGCGTGATCTGGCCTTCCTCGAGTGCGGCGAAGATCGGATCGGCGAGATCAGCCAGGCGCAGGCGACCCTCGATGAACCGTCGCGTGCGGCCGAACCGCTTGGCGATCGCGTCGAGGTCGCTGCCCTCGTTGACGAAGTGCTTGTAAGCGCGGATCTCGTCGGTCGGGGTCATGTCGAGGCGGATGACGTTCTCGATCAGCGAAAGTTCGGACTGCTCGGCGCTGTCGGTGTCGATGACCTTGCAAGGCACTTCGTGGGTCTTGGCCACCTTGCCCGCCTCAAGCAATGCATTGAGCGCGCGCAGCCGCCGGCCGCCGGCGGTGACGTCGAAGAACCCGCGCCTTTTGGCGGGCACCACGATCAGGTTCTGCAGGAGGCCCTTGGCCTCGATATTGGCGGCAAGCTCCTCGATGAAGAGGTTGCTGTCGTTCTTGCGGACATTGGCCTCGGACAAGCGCAGCTTGCTGAGCGGGATCATCTGGATATCGTTCACGGGAGGGCTCCTCATGGCCGGAATGGATCGAGCCGAACGGCTCAACCCCTCCAACCCCCCTCCCCTTTCGACACTTCAGGAACGAAAGGGACGCCCGGTTGGCAGCAACGCGGGCGGTGCAGGTCATATTGAGGTTGTGCGGTGGATAGCCCCCGATAGCGAAGTCGTCACATCGTCAGGGAAGTTCGAAAAGCCGAAAGGTCCCGTCCAGGGAGACCTCAAGGACATGATTGACCATCACATCCGACGGGACCCCGCATTCTGTGAGGTATCCAAGGGCTTCCTGCAAAAGGCGAAGGGCATCATCTCGGCGAGCGCTAGGCAGGATGATAAGACCAGGGTGTATCTCCTCGCGTGCCACCAGCTTGCGGAAATCGATGGCGTTCTCGGTGACGATGACCCGATCTTCGGCAAGGCAGCGGGAAAGGACAACGTGATCAGGCTCGCCGAGGCGGCCCATGTCTCTTGGATGAATTGCACTATGCTCGCCCGTTTCAGTGAGAACGCGGGCGAGCAGTGGAGACAGGCACTCGTCGATAAAAAGGTTCAAGCCGCTTTCGCCCAGGGCCGCCCGCCCGGCCGCCCCACCAGCGGATGGGTCCGGGCATAAAGCGCGGCAGTCTCAATTGCCTCGCGGCTCAGGTGTGGATTGTCATCGAGAATATCCTCGACACTATCACCACCTTCGAGCCTGCCAAGAACCGAATAGACTGTCATGCGCGTGCCGCGCAGCACCGGAGTGCCGCCCATGATTTCTGGGTCGGTGACAATGTGGTCTTCGCGCGCCTTGCTGTAGCGCTCGGCACGTTCGGCGAGATCGGAACCGACGAGCGCGGGAATATCGACGACGACCGCAGGCGCGATTTCGAGCGGCTCGCTCGTCATGCTCGCCACCGGACGTTCGGAGAGCCTGCGAACAAGATCGCGCTTTGTGGCAAGCGAAAGCGTTACCGGCAGACGCGTGACGATCGCCGCGTAGGGCACAGCGTGGAGCGGCAGCATGCGCCGCCGCCCGCGCGCCTTGGCGCGAATCCCGGCAAGGACACGCTCTTCGATCGCCTTGTCGACAGACCGCACGGATACATCGGCAAGAGCCGCCACTTCCCGGGAAGAAAACTGGCCAGTCATTTAATTACTCCCTAGCTAGGGGATAGATATACGCAATTGGCGAATTTTTCAAGGCGCAAGGATGCAGGACTCTGCTTTGGTCCCGACCATTTCAGCAGGGTGTACCCACCGGCTTAGCCAACGACAGCCTCCAGCACCGCCTCCGCCTTCTCCATCGGCACGAACACCCGTGTCTTGTAGGCGATGATCTCGGTGAAGCAGCCCATGGCCTTGAGCCCTGCGATCCTTCCGGGTTCGACATCGGCAATCTCGATCCGCCGCGCGCCGTTGACCCGTGAGGTGCGGATGGTGAAATTCTTCGGGTGCGGCGCTTTCCATGTGCCGCCGCCAAGTATGGCCTGGACGATCTTGCCGGGATCGACCTGGGCCTTGCGAGAAACCCCAAGCCGCTCGAGCGTGGCATCGACGAACAGGTCGTGGACGTGGCGACCGAGCCATGAGGCGCCGGTCTGGTCGACAATGCGATTGACCGTTAGGTCTTCCTTGGGGAGCGCGCCCCAGATCGGCAGCAGCAGACCGGTTGCGAGATAGACTGTCTCGGTGACCAGCTGGTTCTCGTCGGCGGCGTACTCTGCCTGCCAGCGCGCCTCGAAGTCGTCGCGGGCAATATCCTCCCACGCGGATTCGGCGAGCCGTTCGGCGAGGATATACTCGCTGCGCAAGGGGCGGACGAGTTCGAACCGGCGGATGTAGTTGCCTTCCTCGTCCATGTGCGAGGGCGCAGGAATGCACAGCGCGACCTTGTCCGAGCGGGAGTTGTGCAGGAACCGCGGATTGTCTTGATGCGCCGCCATCGCCATGACGCGTTCGAGCGAGGTGAGCTTGCGGCGCTGGGTGAGCGAGAGTTCAAGCAGGTGCGAAGTCGCCCCGGTCACCGGATCGGTACGGATCACCGTGTCGGACAGGACTTCGCAGGTCTCCACTGCAATGGTCTCGACCCCGATGTCGAAGGTGCCAGCTTCGCGGGCGGTGGCGACCCGGGTTTCGACGAGCGTGAGGAACTCGTCGAAGATCGCATTCTGCACCGCGATCTTCATCGCGAGGATGCGGTTGAGCCAGCGCTGGATCGGCGGCAGGTTTTCGCTGAGCACACCGTCGCGGTCGGTCAGTTCGAGCCCGCTGATCGTCTCGAACTCCTGCAAGCTGGTGCTTTTGAGCTTGCCGGTGGCAAGCAGGCAATACCAGTCGTGCAACGCGTGCTTGGCGTAGATGCTCTCAAGATTGTCGGAAGCATCGAACATGCCCTGACCGCCGGTCTGGCGCTGACCGCGTGTCAGTGCGCCCAGCGCATCGAGGCGGCGAGCGATGGTGCTGGTGAACCGCGCCTCGCCCTTGCAGTCGGTGGTGACCGGGCGGAACAGTGGCGGGCAGGCCTGATGAGTGCGATGCGTGCGCCCGAGGCCCTGGATTGCCCGGTCGGCGCGCCACCCCGGTTCAAGCAGGAAGTGGACACGGCGCTGCTGGTTCTTGACGTCGAGACTGGCATGGTAACTGCGCCCGGTGCCGCCAGCGTCGGAGAATACGAGGATGCGCTTGGCTCCGGTCATGAACGCGCTGGTCTCGGCAAGGTTGGTGCGCGGCGAGCGGCTTTCGAGGCGCTGCTGACCCGAGCCATCGCGCACCAGGCGCTTGGACCGCCCCGTCACTTCGGCCACCGCCGTGACGCCATAGTGCTCAAGCAAGGCATCGAGCGCAGTCGGGATCGGCGGCATGGCGCAGATATATTCGAGCAGCTCGTCACGTTTTGCCTCGGCCTCGGGGTTGATAACGGGGTTGCCGGCGTCGTCATACATCGGGCGTGAGCGAACATCGCCGAGTTCGTCGACGTATTCCTCCATCTGGCGGGTTGGGAATGCGCGGCCAAGGTAGTCGACGACGTATTCCTTGCAGTCGGTTGTTATGTCGAGCGTCTCGCGCTCCGGTTCGAGCTCGTTCAGCCGCCGGTTGAGGATCGATTCCGCCGTGCTGACCAGCTGCACGACCACGCTTTCATCCTGTGCCAGATGCTCGTCTATCGCGGGATAGATCGATGGCAGCTTCATCGAAAGCAGCACCTGGCTGAAGAAGCGCTGCTTGGTGCCCTCGAACCGGCTGCGCGCCGCGGCCTTGGCACCGCTGTTCAAGGTGCGATCTTCAAGGCCATCGACAATCCCGGTCAGTTCGAGCGCGGCTTTGAGGTTCTGGTGGATGATGGTCCAGGCTTGCGAATAGGTGTCGTAGATCTCGATCTGCTCGGGTGTGAGTTCGTGGCGCAGGATGTCGTATTCGATGCCGGCAAAGCTCAGTGCCCGGGCGAGGTATAGCCCTGATGCCTTGAGATCGCGCGCCACCAGTTCCATCGCGGCAATGCCGCCGTCGCGGATCTCGCTGATGAACTGCTCGCGCGTAGCAAAGGCTGTGCCCGGCCCCCACAGTCCGAGCCGCACCGCATAGGCGAGATTGTTGACGTCCGAGGCCCCGGTCGCCGAAGCATAGAGCACGCGGGCGCGCGGCAGAGTGTTCTGCAGCAGCACCCCGGCGATGCCCTGGAGCGAGCCTTCCTTCTGGCCCAGCGCCCCTTCCCCACCGGCAACACCGCCCATTTCATGGGCCTCGTCGAAAACGATCACGCCCTCGAAGTCAGCGCCTGCCCAGCGCACGATCTGGTCGAGCCGCGTGTCTTCGACGCGCGATGATCGCAATGTGCCGTAGGGCACGAACAGGATGCCCTCGGGCGCGGTGATTTCCTCGCCGATCTTCCAGCGCGCAATGTCGAGAATGTCTGCGGGCAGCCCGCCGATCGCCGACCAGTCGCGCTGCGCGTCCTCGAGCAGCGGTGCATTCTTCGATATCCAGATATGGCGGCGATTGCCCCTGAGCCATTGGTCGAGGATGCAAGCCGCCGCTTGCCTCCCCTTCCCCGCCCCGGTGCCATCACCGAGAAAGAAGCCGGTGCGATAGAGCTGTCCGTCGGGATCTTCCTTCAGAGCAACCTCTCCGGCGGGATGGCTGAACCGACCCTGCAGATCGCGAGACCAAGCCTCGCCTGCATAGATGACGGTTTCGAGCTGGGCGGCCGAAAGCAGGCGCGCGGTGACCGTACGTTCGGGCAGGTGCGGCACATAGCGGGGCATTGGCGCGGCGATCGAAGCCATGGCGGCAGATTCGACGAGGTGGGTCGGGTGTTCGCCTGCTTCGGGAAGCACGATCCGAGAGGGCCGGTAATCTGCATAGACCCCGCGTTGTTCGCCCATCGGCGCCGGGTCTCCCAGCACCTCGTAGGAGACCGGCCTGACTTCGTTGGTCTGGGCAGCGCGGATGACGACGGGGCGCGCCGGTCCAGCCTTCACTGAACGGAAAAACCCGAGTTTGGCCGCACGGGGAACGGCCGACTGCTGCGCTTCGCGCAGTGGCATGCGTGGGGGCACCGTAGCAATAGCCGCGAGCAACTCGCCCGCTGACTGGCGGTTGATCGTCGAGACCGCGCCATCGCCCGCCACCTTGTCGATCACCAGCATTCGCACCGCGATGCCAGTGCCGTGCTTGGCGTAGCCGCCCTTGTCGAGGCGAAGCGAAAGCGCGACGCGCGCGCCTTGCAGCGAATGGCAGAATGCATCGCCACCTCGCACGGTTGGCGCGAACCAGTCGGGCATGATCGCCACGATCCGGCCGCCGGGGCGCAGGAAATCGAGCGCGGAACGCAAATGCCGGGCCGCCGTATTGGGATCTTCGCCTCGCGATTGCGAGACCGAGAACGGCGGGTTCATGAGAATAACGCTCGGTCGTTGCGCACCAGCAAGAAGCGCGGTCAGCTTCGCGCCATCGTGACGGGTAACGGGTACGCCCGGGAACAGGCCTTCGAGCAGCTCGGCTCGGGTCGGTTCCAATTCATTGAGCAAGAGCCGGTCGACATGGGGCTGTGCTAGCATCGCCAGGATACCGGTTCCCGCGCTCGGTTCGAGCAGGACATCGTCGGGTGTCAGGCGTGCGAGGTGAACCGCGAGCATGGCCAGCGCGGGCGGGGTCGAAAACTGCTGGAAAGCGATCTGGCTCTCGCTGCGCACGGTATGGGTCGGAAGCTCGCGTGACAGGGCCTCGAGCGCGCGGATAGATGCAGCCGCGTCGCAACCTCGGATCAGTTCGGGCACGGCTCTCACCACTGCCGCTTCAAGCGCCTCGAAACTGTCGCGCTGCTGCCAGAATCCGGCGGCATCGGAGCCGCCGCAGGCTTCGGTCATCGCTTCGCTGAGCGCCGCGCGATCGATGGGAATGGCCAACAACAGTTTGGCGGCAAGCGTACGGGCGGCGGAAAGGATGGCATCGGCGCGCGAGATCGTGACGGTCATGGAGCGGGTCCCCTCAAGGCAATGGGCCGGACTGGCCCATCCCCTCCGCCCCCCTCCCCTCACCGCTTCAGGAGATCGGCCCAGTCGTTCGCGCCGCGCGGAGGCCAACGGGTCTCGATGGCAAGGCCAGACCGGGAGTAGGCAGCAAGGGCGCGGTTCGCCGCGCGATGCCCTTCCGCATCGTTGTCGGCGAGCAGGATCAGCCGTACAACGGTTCGCGGAATGGTCAGCTGGTGAAACCGCTTGGCGCCCATGCTGGCCCAGGCCTTGATGCCGACAAGATCGGTGAAGGCTGCTGCGGTCTCGAACCCTTCGCACAGGCCAAGAACGCTCTCAGGTGTGCCGTTGGTCCATGCAGCCCCGATGGCGCGGCCAAGGCAGAGTTTGGCAGTGCTGGCCCCGGTTCGTGGATCGAGGAATATCCGCTG
Source organism: Croceicoccus naphthovorans (assembly GCF_001028705.1). NCBI lineage: Bacteria > Pseudomonadati > Pseudomonadota > Alphaproteobacteria > Sphingomonadales > Erythrobacteraceae > Croceicoccus > Croceicoccus naphthovorans. The sequence goes on from NZ_CP011772.1 coordinate 14,022, forward strand.
GATCGCGGCAAGATTGCCATCGCGGCGCATCCCGACCAGCAGCGCCGGTTCGAATCGAGCCAGGGCTCCCTGCCCTCTCGGACACCGTGGATGGAAACGCAGGTCCTGGAGTACGCCGCCGATGCCACGAACCTGGCGGACATAGTATTCGGCCAGCGAACCCTCGATGGGACGACCCTCGCGCCAGATTTTGAGGAAGGCGTTTCGCGACCTTGCAGGCGCTCGCTCGATCTTGGCCGGATCGAAATGCGGTATGCGTGTGATTCGGCCGATGGCCCGCAACACGTCCGAGCGGTCGCAACCTGCATGGCAGGTAACGAGAATTGCGCGATCACCCTGCCGGATCGACAGCGAGGGCGTCCTGTCGGCATGGGCCGGGCAAAGACACATGGCGGTGTTCCCGGACCAGGTGCCGCCGAGTCGGCTAACCAGGGCTTTCAGCTCGGATGTGGGTCTGTTGCAAGCGAGGGTCATGCAATCGAAGCACGATCCCCCTCCCCTCACCCCGCTTCAGGATCGAATCCCGGCTGGACTGAATGAGATTATGGTTATAGGAGAAAGAAAACGTTCAAGTCTATTTGCTGGGATCAAAATGCATTCAGAAGTCGAGCGCATAGCAGAAATGGCGCAAACTGGCGAACGCATGATCGAAAGACTGCGACGCCAAGCATTCCTGCCCGAATCGCGCAAGGAGCTTACCGTTCGATTCGGGATCGCAGAAGCCGCGAGCCTGCTTGGCTGTTCAACGAATCGTATCCGCATGGCTGAAGACGATGGGCGACTGCCTCCTCCCCCGCCAACAGAGAATGGACGGCGCCCCGGATACGGGATCAATGATCTGCTTAACATGCGCGAAGTTCTGGGCGCATCTCCGGCGCGCGCTCCGCTCGATAACCCGGCAATTATTGCTGTACAGAATTTCAAGGGCGGTGTCGGCAAATCCACTGTGACGACCCACCTTGCGCATTATTTCGCGGTCCAGGGATATCGCGTCCTCGTGGTTGATTGCGACAGCCAGGCGACGACAACGACCTTGTTCGGCTTCAATCCGCATTTCAATATCACGCGAGAGCAGACGCTCTATCCATACCTCTCAATCGATCCTACCCAGACCGACCTTCTCTATGCCGTGCAGAAGACGCCCTGGCCCAACGTTGATCTGATCCCGTCCAATCTCGAACTCTTCGACGTTGAGTATGAGCTGGCCGCATCGGGTGCCGATGGTGGCAGTGTGCTAGCCTCTCGCTTCCGCAAGTTGAAACAGGGCTTGCAGGACCTTGCCAGGGATTACGATGTCGTGATCCTCGACCCGCCTCCGGCACTTGGAACTATTTCGCTCGCGGTAATGCAGGCGGCCAATTCACTGATCGTGCCGCTGGCAGCCACGACGCCAGATTTCTGCTCGACCGTGCAGTTCCTTTCGATGATGGATCAGGTGACCGGGCAACTGGCGGAAGCGGGAATCGTTGTCGATTACGATTTCGTCCGGCTTCTGTGTTCGAAGTTCGACAGCAACGATCCGAGCCACGCGATGGTAAGGCAGATCATGGAGCAGACCTTCGGCCCTGCCCTGCTGCCCGTTCCAATACTCGAAAGCGCGGAAATCAGCCATGCCGCATTGCGCATGATGACGGTTTACGAACTGGAGCGTCCGATCGGCACGGCACGAACGCACAAGCGCTGCAAAGGCAATCTCGATGAAGCTCTCGCCCAGGTCGAAGTTCTCGTGCGTAAAGGCTGGGGTGTTGCCTCACCTGCCAGCGAGCAGGAGGTGATCAATGCATAAGTCTATATCTGTTCCATGCCGCAATGTTCATGCTTTGTTCGTTGCAGTGGCACTCGGCGAAGGAGCGATCTGATGGCGAAAAAGCAAAGCGACTACCTCGCCAGTCTTCTGGCTGAGGACGAGGCGGAAGCGGAAGCGCCAAAGAGCGACACCCAGGATGCAGCGATCCCCCTTCCCTCTCGCGGTGAGCCGACGCGCGCCAGTGCGCGTGCAGGCCTTTCGCTCCTTGGACGTGAGAATGCGCTGTCGCGGGTTGCAACCGGCGAAGTCCGGCAAGTCACACAACTGCTTTTGGATCCGGCGCGTGTGCGGGTCTGGGCTGGAAATGCGCGAATTCAAGCAAAGCTCACTGAGGACAATTGCCGCGATCTCATCGATTCGATCGTAGCAGAAGGTGGGCAGAAGGTTCCCGTGGTTGTTCGCCACATCAAGGACGATCCGGCCCACGACTATGAGCTGATCGCAGGAACCCGGCGCCACTTCGCCATCTCCTGGCTGCGGGCACATTCGTACCCGGACATGAGGTTGCTCGCGCAGGTTGCCGAACTCGACGATGAGGCAGCATTCCGCCTCGCCGATATCGAGAACAGGGCCCGCAAGGACATCTCGGACATCGAGAGGGCGCGGAACTACGCTGCAGCACTCGAATTGCATTATGGCGGCAAGGCCGTCCGCATGGCTGAGCGGCTCAAGCTCTCAAAAGGCTGGCTTTCGAAGATGTTGAAGGCAGCCACGATCTCTGACGATGTGCTCGTTGCATTTGCCAACCTGCACGAGCTGACGCTCAATCCTGCTTACAAGCTGGCCACCGCTCTTGACGATAGTGCGCGCGCGACCGCCATCCTCAAAGAAGCCAAAGCGATCGCTGGCGAAAACCAGGCTGCACTAGACAGCGGCACCCCTCCCCTCCCCGGCGCAGCAACCTTGCGTCGGCTCATGGCTGCAAATGCCGTGAAGGCTCCAGCACCGGTCGATTTGCGGATGGAGATTGCCGGTCCACACGGTAGGCCTGTCGTGGCCGTCAAGGCGGTTAACCGACAGGGGATCACCCTGCACCTGCCGATGGCAAGCGGTGCAAGCGACGATGCTGTCGCCGAGGCGGTTCTGAAGGTTCTGGAAGGCCTTCGAGAGAACGGGATCTCGGTGAAATAGTGGACGGCGCGGCTGCATTGGTCGGCGCAAGTGCCCGGAAGTTTCCTCGAGGAAACTTCTCGTGAGTCGCGCCCGCAAGCAAGCTGTAGGCGAGCAGTTCGATTTGTTTCTGCCGTATATCGCCGATCTCAACTTCCGCGATCAGCGGGAGATGATGGAGCGACCGTTCTTCAGCCTGGCAAAGTCGAAGCGCATCAAGCCAATTGACTATAACAGCCCGGATGGGAAGCTGTGGGTCCATGTCAGCGCCAATCCTGACTATGGCATGGCCACGATTTGGGATGCGGACATCCTGATTTATTGCGCAAGCATGCTCGCCGACATGGCTAGGCGAGGGCAGAACGACATTCCTCGCAAGCTCCATATCATGCCCTATGACTTGCTTCGGGCTATCGGGCGGCCAACGACTGGGCGAGCGTATGAGCTACTTGGCCAGGCCCTCGACAGGCTCGTATCGACGACAATCAAGACCAACATCCGCGCGGAGAATCGTCGCGAGGCAACGTTCAGCTGGCTCGATGGCTGGACGCAGCTGGTCGACGAGCGCACTGAACGTTCCAAAGGCATGACGCTTGAGCTCTCAAACTGGTTCTATGAAGGCGTGCTCATGAAGGGCGGAGTGCTGGCAATCGACCGTGCCTATTTCAGCATCAGTGGTGGGCGTGAGCGATGGCTTTACAAGGTGGCGCGCAAACATGCCGGCGGGGCAGGGGAGGGCGGCTTTGCCATCACCATGCCAGTACTGTTCGAAAAGAGCGGTGCCGAAGGGGCCTACCGTCGGTTCAAGTTCGAGCTCCTGAAGCTTGCCGAGAAAAACGCGCTGCCAGGCTATGAATTGGTGGTCGAACAGTCAGCAAGAGGAGAACCACTCCTCCGGATGCTCCGTAACAACGCGAAAGGCGAAGGGTTGACGGTATCTGCCGAAGACATCGCCGACGGTCGATCCGCGTTCGAACAGCTCGCAGGCAATGCTAAAGCAGGGGAGGGCGCGACAACCGAACTGGTCGAGAAAGTTTCCTCAAGGAAACTTCCCGAGCCGGTGAAGCCTCCAAGAGATGAGGAAGAGGTTCTGGTCGACGCTCGCTCGTTGATCAAAAGCACCGTCACCGGGCTCTCCGACGCCGCCACACGTGGCTTCATGACGGATGATACGATTGAGCTCCTCCGCCGCGAATGTCCGGGCTGGGACCTCTATAATCTTCATGCCGAGTTCGAAGCCTGGGTGAACGCTTCAGCCGAGCGAAGCCCGGTCAATTGGCAAAAAGCCTTCATAGGCTGGGTGAAGCGACATCACGAAAAACACCGGCACGAATTGCGCGGCTGAGGCCCTCGAGGCCGCCGAGCGGAGCCAACGTAGCAGTGCCGATTGCCCCGGCAAACCGGTCAAATTTCAGGTCAGCGCCAGTCCGCGTTCCCGAAGTGTCGTGTCGAGACAACCTGGCACCAAACCCGAAGTAGACCATTCAGCTCCCACGCGCCCAATTGAATCACTTTGTGACGACCTCCGGCAAAACTGATTCAAAAACTCGTGCAAGCCTGAGGCATTGCGTAGCCTTTCGACACTTCAGGAACACAAAGCAGTCTGTCAACGACACTCCGGGAACCGATAACCGACACATCAGGAACAGCACTCCCGACACAACGGGAACGGATTGTCGATACAACAGGAACGGCTCGATGTGCCCGACTCGTGGATTTCCGGGCCAAACGCGCCAATTCTGGGCCATCTAACTTTCTAACAATACCATTTAACCCCTCTAACCCATAGGAGAAGTTCAATTTCATTGAATTGATCAGGGGAAGGGCGGGATCGGCTAGGACGTAATCACGAAGCATATAAACTGCCTACCGCGTGCGCTCGAGCAGCCTGTCAATCTCATCCATTGCCGCATCGAACTCGGCAAGCAGCGGGGAGGGCAGGGCGCCCGACCGCTCGCTGCTCATCTGGATAGCTCTCTCATGTTCGCCAGTGGCTACCAGCAGGACCTTGCCCCTGACCGTCTCGACCCGGGCCATCCCCGCATCGACCAGCGCATCGCGAACGGCATAGGTGCCTCGCCGTGTAATCCCGAATGCCACGCCCATCTGTTCGAGCCCGAGCGGAGCAAACCCCGCAAGTAGCATCCAGACCTGCGGAGCACGCGCCGACGAACGCAAATGGCCAAGACTGTGGTGCATGCGCATCGCCTGCCTGCGCGCAGTTTCGGCCAGCTCGATCAGCCCCTGAACACTTGCTGCCAGCCTCTCGGCCATGACGATCCGCCGCGAGCAGGGCCCCAGCACCGGCCTGAGTGCTTCGGCGGTCACCGCACCGGGGCAGGGGAGGGGGACCCGCCAGGCGCCACAGGAGGCCAGCAGGCGGCCCTGGAGCGCATCGAGGGCCCACAGTGGCGTGCGAATGCCTGCGCGCTCGATCGCGACGTCACGGCCCAGCAGTGGGAGCACAGCGGCACCGCGTTCAATGGGCGCGAACAGCGCCGATTGCCGCAGGCGCCGGTTAAGCTGTTCGAGCGCCGCGAACGGCAAGGACGAGGCAGAGACAAAGGGGAGGGGGCCTTCCCCGATCAGCCCGCGTGCAGCCTCAAGCGCCTTGGTGGGAAGCCCTACAGCGCTGTTATCGCTGCCATCGGCAGTGAACCTCGCGGCGGCCGATATAGTTCGGGCTGCCGCGCTCAGCAGCTCCCAGGGATGATGGCCCAGTTCGGTAAGCAGGGCGCGGACGATGGTGTGCGCGGGGCAGGGGGTGAGGGGGGTCTCCAGCGGGGCACGCTCGAGTCCAGCGAACCAGTGATCGAAGCGCATTTCGGCATCGGTGAACCCCGATTGCAGCAGCGCGGCGATCAGCGTCCGGCGTAGCAAGTGCATGCAAAACAGAGTCTTTTCGTCATCGGAGAGGCCCGCGACCAGTCCGTCTAGCCGTCCCAGAACAAGCGCGCAGGACGCCTCGGTGAGGGCTGCGTCCTCAGCCGGAGCGTCGTCATCAAGGGTAAATGCGGTGAGCGGCTCCATGCCCAATGTGTAGTGAAACGCAGAACACTGCACAAGTGCCCGGACGTACTGCGAATGGACATGTGATAATTGCACTTATCACATGTTGCAAATCTATAAGATCGGGGGCAGAATCGCCTTCTGATGGCCCCGGAAACCGCCCTCGATGACGATCGCCCTGACAGGGGTGAAGCGCTGTCGCTGTCGCGCGATCTGGCGCTAGTGGCGCATGGGCCGGGTGCCGGGCCCAGCCCGGAACTGCTGGCCGCCTATGTCCGTGCCGCCGCGCCCAACACGTTGCGGGCGTTTCGATCAGATGTGCTGGCGTTTGACGCATGGTGCCGGAGCAGGGGGGAGAAGTCTATACCGGCCTCGCCGCAGATCGTCGCCGACTGGCTCTCGACGAGGGCAAGCGGAGGAGCGGCACCTGCCTCGCTGTCGCGCTACAAGGCTTCGATCGCGCGGCTGCATCGGCTGTGCGGTTTGGCCGATCCGACCGGTGACGAACTGGTGCGGCTGACGCTCGCTGCCTATAGGCGTGAGAAGGGGGTCGCGCAAAAGCAGGCGCGCGCCTTGCGGTTCCGGGGCGCGGTGAAGGATCCATTGTCCGATACCCCGCGCGGGATCAACGTGCGCGCGGTGCTGGCTTCACTCGGCGACGGCCTCACCGATCTGCGCGACAAGGCACTGCTCAGCCTCGCCTACGATACCGGGCTGCGTGCCAGCGAGCTGGTCGCCGTGCAGGTGGAGGACATTGGCGAGGCGATCGACGCCGATGCGCGACTGCTGGCAATTCCGCGCTCGAAGGGCGACCAGGAAGGCGAGGGAGCCACCGCCTATCTCTCTCCGCGCACCGTACGTGCGCTTGAGGCCTGGCTCAAAGCTGCCGTAATTGGCGAGGGGCCGGTATTCCGCCGCGTGGTCGTGCGGCGCTATGCCGCCCGCCAAGCGCGGAAGGCCCGCAATGGTAAGGAGCGGGGATGGAATGCGCGCTGGGTGCCCGAACGGTTTGCGGCAAAGGACGCAGAGCCGGTGCGGATCGAATCCGATGTAGGGGAGGGGGCCTTGCACCCCGGTTCGATCACGCCGCTGATTCGCTCGATGTTGCGCCGTGCGTTCGATGTGGGCGCGTTTGGAGATCTCGATGCGGCGACGTTTGAGAAGCAGGTGCGCGAGATCAGTGCGCACTCGACGCGGGTCGGTGTCAACCAGGACTACTTTGCTGCCGGCGAAGACCTTGCCGGGATCATGGATGCACTGCGATGGAAATCGCCAAGGATGCCGCTCCAGTACAACCGTAACCTCGCGGCTGAACAGGGCGCGGCAGGGAGGCTCTTGGGGAAACTACGTTAGCTTAGAGGCCAGTTTAAACTATCGATAATGCACTTTATCGATAGTGACATTGCCAACTAGCGCGCCTAGCATATCCGCATGGCTGCAATCTTACCCTCGGTCTCCTCCGCTGCAAACGCTTCGGCACGGGTGGGCGAGATTGTGGTCGTCCGCGGCGCCGGTGAGGCTCCACTGCCGCGAAGGCATCGCGGACGGGCTACCGTCGCCAGCTAACCGACTTGCTCGCGGCACTCGTGGGTCAGGGAGCGACGATCGGTCGCCACGCCTTCCGCAGCAGTCTCGAGGCGCGCGCTCCGACGAGCGTCAACGCGCTCGCCAATGATCTCGCCAGTCTTGCCGTGGTGCACGGCCTGCTTGCGAGCCGAGCCCAACGCGGGGACCGATCGTGCGCGATGCGATGCGCGGTTTCCGGTGCCGGGTCGATGAGGCCCAGCGCTAGGCGGGACCGTTGCGGTTTGGCGCGGGCATCGGCGTCGGCCCCGCCAAAGGGTTCACCTTGGGCACGCTACTGCAGGCCTGTCCGGAAACGGTGCCGGGCCTGCGTGATGCGGCGCTGCTCAGCCTTGCCTATTACACGAGACTGCGGGTTTGCGAGCTGGAGCGGGTCGCATGCGAATCGAAAGCGATGGTTCGGCCGTGCTCACCGGACGGCGTTCGAAGACCGATCAGGAAGGGCAGGGGGCCTATGCCTGGCTTTCGCCCGACATCATGCGTCGGCTTGCGGCCTGGCGTGAAGCAAGCGGAATTCTTGACGGGCCGCTGTTTCGGCGTATCGGTCTGGTCCGCACCAAAGCGCGCGCCGCTGCGCCAACCGCAGCGCTGCCGCCTCCCCCGGAATTTCAGTGGCGGGTACCTGCCGGGGCGAAAGTGTCCACGGAATCGAAATCCGTCCTCGGCTCGACGACTTATGTCATCGGCGAGGAGCCGCTGACGCCGGCGGCGGTGCGACTGATCACCAAGTGCACGGCCATGCGTGCGGTGGAGAATCATCTGGTCCATCTCTTCGGCAAGGAACTCGATGCCGCGCTCAGCACCCTTTCGCTTAGGGTCGGGCTCACGAAAGATCTGTTCGCGAGTGGTGAAGATGCGGGCCCGACCGCTCAAGCACAGCGGTAGACGCCGACGTCTACCGCGCTGCGTTACGGCCGCAAGCTTGCACCGGCTTCCACTGCGACCGCGCGGATGCTGCGGGAGGTGAGGGGGTAACGGCCACCATTCGGGTCGGGACTGCCCGAGTGATGGGTGCAATTCGCTGCCATCAATTATGGCAGAGCGACCGTCCAAGTGCCTACAGCAATGACCTAGGGATGTTTGATCCCAGACTTTGATGGTGCATTATTCAGTGTCAGCTGGAAGGAAGCACTATGGGCCAGGTTCTCCATGGGAGCGCCACAACGACTAAGGCAGTCCGTCGAGCGATACAGCATAGTCAAGCGAGCTTGAGGACGCTGGCCAAGCGCTACGGGATCAACCAGAAGACCGTCGCCAAGTGGAAGAAGCGGACCGCGACCGCCGATCTACCGACCGGCCCGAAGGTCGCGAGATCGACCGTGCTGTCGGTCGAGGAGGAAGCGGTGATCGTGGCCTTTCGCCGGCACACGCTGCTTCCGCTGGACGACTGCCTCTATGCCTTGCAGGCCAGCATTTCGCATCTGACGCGCTCTTCACTGCATCGCTGTCTCCAACGCCACGGCATCTCTCAGTTGCCGAAGATCGAGGGCGACGCGCCCAATAAGCGCAAGTTCAAGAGCTACCCGCTCGGCTACTTCCACATCGACATTGCCGAAGTCCGTACCGAGGAGGGGCGTCTATACCTGCTTGTGGCCATTGATCGCACTACCAAGTTCGCCTTTGTCGAGTTGCACCAAAAGGCCACCCGTCGGATCGCCGCTGACTTCCTGCGTCACCTCGCCGCCGCGGTGCCCTATAAAATCCACACCGTGCTCACCGACAATGGGACGCACTTCACCGACCCCACGGGCGATGGCTGGACGCCCGGCGATATCAAGAAGATGCAGGCAGAGAACCAGCGCTTCCTCTGCCATGCGTTCGAGTTCGCCTGCGCCGAGCTGGACGTAGACCATCGGCTGACAAAGCCTCGGCATCCCTGGACCAACGGTCAGGTCGAGAGAATGAACCGGACGATCAAGGACGCGACGGTCAAACGCTACCACTACGACAGCCACGACCAACTCCGGCAACACCTCGCCGACTTCATTGCCGCCTACAACTTCGGTCGACGTCTCAAGACCCTGAAGGGCCTCACACCATACGAAGCCATCTGCAAAGCGTGGCTCCGAGAACCACACCGATTTACGTCAGATCCGACCCATCAAATCCCGAGACCAAACATCTAAACTTTGGCAGCCGACAGCAGGGGAGCGGAAGCCGTATTTCGTATCGGTTCGCTCACCACCAGCTATGTTCATTTCTGCTTCCTGTCCGCACCCGTTACCGTCGCGCGGATCTTCACCGACAAGGTTTGAGCGAACAGGTCGCACTATGGCGCGGGGGCAGTGTTTGGCCCGCCGCCGCGCCTGATCTTAACACCTAGCAAAATGGCGACGAAGCGGATGTTGTCTCGTTCCGCGCGGTGGTATTGCGCTGAATATCGTGGCCAGATTCTGGCCAATAACTGCCGTCCGGTATATTTGAGCATGACTCCGACATCGAACAAGTCGTAGCTGGTGCCAACGCAATCGCAATTACGGTGACCTATGCCGAGGCGAGGCTTTGAATGAGCATCTAGGCGGCCTAAGAACGGCGCTAACCCGTACCATGCCGATAAGGCTGGCAATCACCGGCGAGATGATCGATCAACGCGCGGACAGACGGCAGCATGCCCCGGCGCGGCGGGAAGATGGCATTGACCGTAATATTGGGGGACTTCCATCCGGAAAGAAGTTCGATCAGTCGCCCTTGGGCAATGTCGTCAGTGGCCATCAGATTGGGCATCTGAACTATGCCGATGCCTGCAAGAGCCGCCGCGCGGATGGCGGGCAGGTCATCGCTGACCAGACGTGGTGTGAAGGGAATGTCCACGGTCGCGCCAGTTTCGTCGAGCAATGTCCATGCATGAGGGGCGCCATTGGCCTCCAAGACTGGCTGGCCTACGGCAATACCGGGGTAGCGGGACAGGTCGACCGGATTTTCAGGTAATCCCGCTGTCTTGAGCAGCTCTGGCGAGGCAACAAGGCACTGGCTGACTTCACCCAACTTGCGCATCACGAGGCTGGCACTGTCCACCTTAACCTCGCCGGTGCGGATGACGAGATCGAAGCCCTCACCGATCAGATCCACTGGTCGGTTGTATGCTTTCAATTCTATCTCGACCCTGGGAAATGCCGCCATGAACTCGGCAATTGCCATACCCATGCGATAGGTCAGCAACCCCGGCGGGCAGGTAACGCGGATCAGGCCGGCGGGTTCCGCCTGCACCGAATCGATCGCCTGCTGCGCGGTTTCGGCCTCTACCAGCATGGCAAGGCAATGCTGATAATAGGTATGCCCGATATCGGTAATAACGAACTTACGTGTAGAGCGCTGGATCAGCCGCACGCCAAGCCGTTGCTCCAGCCCGGCAATGCGACGGCTGAGTTTGGACTTCTGCATGCCCAGTGCGCGTGCGGCGGGCGCGAAGCCGCCATGGTCCACGACTTTCACGAAATAGGCGAGATCGTTGAGATCGAACATCGTCCTGTTTATGAGACAGTCATTCCTGTTTGGCAATCTACCTATAAAACTGTCCTGTCCATATAACTCTCCATGACAGCAACGGCGTGAGTCGCTTGCGAATGGAGACAGGCAATGAAGACCGTTCTTGGACGTTACAGCAATCCCAACCGTCACTGGGTCGGCGATGGCTTTCCGGTGCGCTCGCTCTTTTCCTACAATACGCTGGGCGCGCATATCAGCCCGTTCCTGCTGCTCGATTTTGCCGGGCCGCATTACTTCGAGCCGGCCACGAGCCCGCGCGGCGTCGGGTCGCACCCGCATCGCGGCTTCGAGACCGTGACCATCGTTTACGAAGGCGAAGTTTCGCACCGGGATTCCACCGGCAAGGGCGGCACGATCGGACCCGGCGATGTCCAGTGGATGACGGCGGCGGGCGGTATCCTGCACGAGGAGTTTCATTCCGAAGGCTTCACGAAGTCCGGTGGTCCGTTCCGCATGGTCCAGCTGTGGGTCAATCTTCCTGCGAAGGACAAGATGAGCGATCCCGGTTACCAGTCGATCACCTCGGCCGACATTCCCGTTGTCTGCCTGCCCAATGACGTGGGCAAGGCACGGATCATCGCTGGCGAGTTCGAAGGGACGAGGGGCCCGGCGACGACCTTCACGCCAATCAATGTGTGGGATCTGCGGCTAGCGGCAGATGCCGATCTGACGCTCGACTTGCCCGAAGGCCACACTGCGGCGCTGGTGGTGCTGTCCGGCCATATCACTGTGGCCGGCAGCCAGGAAGCGGGCGAAGCGGAAATGGTCCTGCTGTCGCGTGAAGGCGAGGGTGTGAGCGTGAGGGCCGACGGTGATGCCACTGTGCTGGTCCTCAGTGGTGAACCGATTGACGAGCCTATCGTCGGTTACGGCCCCTTCGTGATGAACAGCGAGGAGGAAATCCGTGCCGCCGCGGAAGACTTCAACAGCGGACGCTTCGGCCAGATGGCTACGGCGTGACCGCAGGGGAGAGCCGGCAACAGCCCCCCGTCCGGCTCTCCCCCACTTCTTCACGCGGGGCACATATGAAGAGGAGATATCCCATGTCCCAACCTGCAAATTTCAACGGCGCGCGCCCGGTGATCGATCCCGATGACGCCGCGATGCTGCTGATCGATCATCAAAGCGGTCTGTTTCAGACCGTCGCCGATATGCCGATGCCGGCACTGCGCAACCATGCAACCGCGCTGGCCAAGATGGCGACGCTCACCAAAATGCCCGTCATCACCACTGCATCGGTGCCGCAGGGCCCCAACGGCCCGCTCATCCCCGAAATTCACGCCAATGCGCCTCATGCCAAATATGTCGCGCGCAAGGGGGAGATCAACGCCTGGGACAACCCGGAATTCGTCGATGCGGTCAAAGCCACGGGCCGCAAGACGCTGATTATTGCGGGCACCATCACCAGCGTATGCATGGCCTTCCCGGCGATCAGCGCGGTAGCCGAAGGCTACAAGGTATTTGCCGTGGTTGATGCCTCGGGCACCTATTCCAAGATGGCGCAGGAAATCACGCTGGCGCGCGTGGTGCAGGCCGGTGTTGTGCCGATGGATACCGCGGCGGTTGCCTCCGAACTGCAACGCACCTGGCACCGCGACGATGCGCAGGAATGGGCACAGCTCTACACGCTGATCTTCCCGCCCTATCAGTTGCTGATCGAATCCTACGCCAAGGCGCAGGAGGTCGTGACCAACAACGAGCAGCTCGATTCCGCGCGAGGCTGATCGTGCTCCCGGCCTCGCCAGGCAAATGGCGGGGCCGGGCTGGCGCCTCCCCACCAGCGAAAGGATATGAATGTGATACGACTTTCCATTGCCACCAGCCTTGCCCTTGCGCTGATCGTCACGCCGATTGCGATTGCCGCACAGGCGCAGGATGCTTCGGCCCCGTCACCCGTCGTGAAAATGGCGCTGCCGGTATCGGGTATCTACCAGATCGATCCCACGCATACGCAAGTGCGCGCGACCTGGAACCATCTGGGCTTTTCGCGTCCCGGCGCCACCTTCGGGCACGTCGAGGGCACGATAACGCTCGATGCCGTCAACCCGGCAAAGTCGAGCGTATCGGTGCAAATTCCGATTAGCGGCGTCGATACTGGCGTGCCCGCGCTCGATGAGCATTTCCGGTCGGCTGACTATTTCGATGCGGTAAAATATCCCCAAGTGACATTCGTCAGCCGCTCGGTCAATTTTACCGGCCTTGGCACCGCCTTTAGCGTCGAAGGCGACCTGACCATCAGGGGCGTGACCAGGCCGATTGTGCTGCAGGCCACACTGAACGGCGCCGGGATGCACCCGCTTGCAAACGCCCCTGCCGTCGGATTTTCGGCAACGACGCAAGTCAAACGTTCCGATTTTGGCATCAATGCTTTCGTGCCGATGGTCAGCGACGAGATCGATCTCGTCATCACCGCCGAAGCGACGCTGGCGCCATGACCGTTCGCCACGAACCCGGCGCCAGTCGTTTCATACTCAATATTGATGGCAGCGATGATTCCGCGATCGCCTGGTATCAAACCGACCCTGAAGGCAACCTGCTCATGACCCATACCGAGGTCCCGTTCGCGGCTTCGGGACAAGGAATCGGCTCAAGGCTGGCCCGCGGCCTGTTCGACATCGCACGGAAAGACGGGCTGCGGCTCGTACTGCGTTGCCCGTTCCTGGGGCAATGGTTCGCCCGGCATCCGGAATATAGCGACGTCGTAGCCGGATAGACGATTTCAGTTCACCGAAGTACAAAGGTTTCAAATAATGTCCAAAGTTCTCGTTCTCTATTATTCTTCCTATGGCCACATCGAAACGATGGCGCACGCGATTGCCGAAGGCGCGCGTTCCGCCGGGGCCGAAGTGGACATCAAACGCGTTCCTGAAACCGTGCCCGAAGAGGTCGCGAAAGGCGCCGGCTACAAACTCGATCAGGCCGCGCCCGTCGCCAAGGTGTCCGACATTGCCGATTATGATGCGATCATCGTCGGCACCGGCACCCGGTTCGGGCGGATGTCCTCGCAGATGGCGGCCTTTCTCGATCAGGCGGGCGGATTGTGGGCCAGCGGCGCGCTCAACGGCAAGGTGGGCGGGGCCTTCACCTCGACAAACACCCAGCATGGCGGACAGGAAACGACGCTGTTCTCGATCATCACCAATCTGCTGCACTTCGGGATGACCATTGTCGGCCTCGACTATGGCCATGCCGGGCAGATGCATGACAAGGATCTGGTAGGCGGCGCGCCCTATGGCGCCACCACCATCGCTGGTGCCGACGGTAGCCGCCAGCCCAGTGAAATCGACCTTGAGGGCGCACGCTATCAGGGCCGCCGTGTGGCTGAAGTGGCGAACAAGCTGTTCGGTTGAAGCAAACGAAGAGGAGCCGGATCCATGACCATCGAACGCATTATCGACAGACGTACGCACGACCTGGGCGGCGGTTTCGTGGTCGGAAGGGTTCTGCCCTTCCATGCGCGGCGCATGGTGGGGCCGTATATATTCTTCGATCACCTCGGCCCGCTGGAACTGGCGCCGGGCATTCCGAAGGATCTCGATGTCCGGCCCCACCCGCATATCGGTCTCGCCACCGTGACCTATCTCTATTCCGGCCAGATCACGCACCGCGATTCTCTGGGTTTCGAACAGGAAGTGCGGCCGGGTGAGGTCAACTGGATGGTATCGGGCAGCGGCATCACGCACAGCGAACGTCTGGAACATGCGCGCGCGAACGGCGCTTCCATGCACGGCATTCAGGCCTGGGTCGCCCTGCCGGACGACGCGGAGGAATCCGATCCCAGCTTCGATCATCTGGAAGGTGATGATTTGCCGGAATGGAGCGAAGGCGGCCTCAAGGGGCGCCTGATCGCCGGCGAGGCCGATGGCATGAAATCGGCAGCGCGCATTCACTCGCCGCAATTCTACCAGCATTGGGAGATGCAGGCGGGAGCACAGCGCGGCGTGACATCGGCCTATCCCGAACGCGCGGTTTATTGCGCAGCGGGCGAGATCGAAGTGGATGGAACCGTCCTTGCTCCGGGGCAGATGGCAGTCCTCGATGGCCGCAGCGGAGGCAAGGTCGTAGCAAGTCAGCCATCGCAGGTCATGGTGCTGGGCGGCGAACCGATCGGCGAACGCTTCCTGCTGTGGAACTTTGTCTCTTCGCGCAAGGAACGGCTCGAACAGGCGGCAGAGGACTGGAGGGCGGGGCGCATGAAACTGCCCGATGCCGATAATCAGGAATTCATCCCATTTCCGGAAAAAGGCAAGTGAAGGCGGCTGTACTCGACGTACTGGGGCAGACGCCCACTTATGCGGAGTTTACCGAACCGGACGTCCAGCCTGGCGAGCAACTGGTCCATGTCCGCGCAGCGGCGATCAAACAGCTCGAACGCCTCATCGCTTCGGGTAAGCACTATTCCAGTCCCAGGAGCTTGCCGATCGTGCCGGGCCTCGATGGCGTCGGCAAACTGGAGGGTGGCCGCCGCGTCTACTTCATGGCGCCGCGCCGCCCATATGGGGCCATGGCCGAGCGTGCACCCGCCAGCCTGACCGTGCCGGTGCCCGTGGCCTTGAGCGATGCCGTGGCCGCCGCCGTGGTCAATCCGGGCCTTGCCGGGTGGTTGCCGCTGGTCGAACGCGGCAGGATGCAGCCAGGCGAACATGTATTGATCCTGGGTGCGACCGGCACATCGGGGCGAATGGCCGTCGCCATTGCCCAACATCTTGGCGCGGGCCGGGTGATTGCCTGCGGGCGGCGTCAGGATGTGCTGGCCATGCTGGGCGCGGACGCCACAATCGATCTTTCCGCGCCCGAGGATCAGATCTCGGAAGCTTTCGCCGGCGAAATCGATCGCGGACTTGGCGTGGTCGTCGATTATCTGTGGGCTCGTCCGGCCGAGCTGCTCATCGGCCAGTTGGCCCGGCCCGACGTTCGTTCCAGTACCGGCGACGCCACCCGCTTTGTCACCGTGGGCCAGATGGCGGGGCCTGACATTACCCTTGCCTCCAATGCGCTACGCGGATCACGGCTCGAGCTGATCGGCAGCGGGACCGGCAATTTTCCACTTGGCGGTGCGATGAAGGCGGCGATCGGCGCTGTGTTCGACCTTGCCGTAAACGGCAAACTACCAATCGTCGTCGAGCAAGTGCCCCTGGCCGATGTCGCCAGTGCATGGGCGGCTCGGGCAGACCCGGATTTGCGAACCGTATTGACCATGGGAGAGCCGGCATGAGCGAGATAACGCTAAGCAAACAGGATGATGGCCGCCACGGACGCTATGTGGCGAAAGTCGCGGGGATTGACGATGAAGCGGAACTGACTTTCACCCATCGCGGCCCGGGCCTCATCAGCGCCGATCACACCGGCGCGCCGGAAATCATGCGCGGCAGCGGCGCTGCCGCCGCTCTCGTCGATTATCTGATCGCGGACGCTCGCAGAAACGGGTTTCAGATCATCCCGCTGTGCCCCTATGTCCGCGCCCGTTATGAAAAGCACCCGGACTGGCAGGACGTAATGACAGTAGGACCAGGCGAAAAGCCCCGGATTCCCGCTCCCGGCAATTCCGGAAGGCATCCGGATTGAGCTGCAGGCAGACCAATTGGGGCGGCCCTGGAAGGTTCGGTCAGCCGGTCCGGTGAAGCGCTTGGTTACTTTTTGCGCTTTTCGATGATGTACTTGTCGTTGAATTCGCCATCCAGTCTGGTCGTACTTTCGACCGATGCCTCGTCTGTGGCAGAATTGTCGTCTCGTTCTGCCATGATGCCCGAAGCCTTGTTGGACCGCGTCGTATTATGATTTGTTGGCGCTGCATTTTCGCCAGCTCCGGTTTCCGGCCCAGCAGGACTATTTCCGTTTTCGCTCGCAGCGATCCCTGATGCCTTGTTGGATCGGGTCGTGTTGTGGTTGGCCGGATCGGCTGCGAGAGCCGGAACCGTGAAGCTGGCGATGGCGACCCCTGCGATCAGACAACGAACAAGCTGCATCTGGTGTTTCCCCTGTAATTTCTAATCGTTGTCACTCTTGAAATAAACCAACTGAACTATCGGTTAACTCCTTCAGGGATTTGTGTGCTTCCGTCGAGAACCAGGAAAGGGAACGTATATGGCGCAAAAGATTGTGGCCAACGTCAGCGATGCACAGGGCAGTCCGCTCGCCGTCGCCATCGAAGTGTCGGGTCATCATATCATGGGCGACGAACCAGTCGACCAAGGCGGCAAGAATCTCGGTCCATCGCCGTACGACCTGCTCACCGCCGCACTTGGTGAATGTACCGCCATGACAATCCGCTGGTATGCGGCACGAAAGGGCTGGTCGGTGGAGCATGTCGATGTTCAGGTTTCGCACCGCAAGACGATGAAGGCTGGTACGGACCAAATGATTGACGAATTTCACAAGACAGTTGCGATTACCGCGCCTGATCTGACCGAGGAGGAGCACACCAAACTGATCGAGGTTGCCGGCAAATGTCCTGTCCACAAGACATTGACTGGCACGATCAGTATCGTGACCGGGATTGGCTGATTGCCAAGCCGCTCAGGAGTAGTCTCTAACTGCGCAGCAACCGCGCCAACCAGGCATCACGTGCCGCCAGACAGGAGCGTGCGATGTCGGTCTGCGGAGCAACGTCGTAGAAGCCGTGAAACGCGCCGCCCCAGACGTGAAGTTCACATGTGCCTCCTGCCGCCCATATCCCTTGCGCAAACGCGACAGATTCATCGCGGAACACTTCCTCGGAGCCAACATCGATAAATGTCGGAGGGAGACCCGACAGATCACTCTCACGTGCTGGTGCACAGGCCGCGTTGACTGCATTGGCGCCGCGCTGCTCTCCCAACACGGCATCCCATGCGGTGCGGTTGCTGGTCCGGTCCCAGATACCGACGCCGTCGTGCCGCAGGGTTGAAGCAGTGGCGTCGCGATCGTCCAGCATCGGGCACTGCAGCAACTGGCCTCGTAGCGCGGGGCCACCGCGTTCACGCGACAGCAGCGTGGTTCCTGCAGCGAGCCCGGCTCCGCCACTGCCTCCGAAAATGACCAAAGGCTCGGAATCGATACCGAGCTCGTCCACCGCGTTCGCCATCCAGCATAGTGCGGCATAACAATCCTCAACGCCGTATGGTGCGGGAAACTCTGGGGCCAAGCGATATTCGACAGTTACGCAAACCGCATTGTGATCCAGCGCCCATGCGACAGCTGGCGCCATGCCGGCGAAGCGGTTGCCCATGATCATTCCGCCGCCATGGATACACAGGATTCCGGGGGCGCGCGCGGACATGCCTTTTGGCCGGATCACCGAGGCCTGGATTTCATCGTCGTTGAAACCGGGAAGGATATGGTCCGTACAATCGACCGGCGCATCTCCAATCAGGTCCTCGCGCGTCGGTGCGCTGAGCTTGCGGAACCGGGGCAAGTCTTCGAGCGTCATGCTTCGCGGCACGAACCCGTCGAGGGTAGGGAGGATGGCGGCGAGTTGACTGTCGTAATGGTTATCTCTTGACATTCACGAACCTATACTTGGCATGCTCCCTAGCGCAAAGCCATCGACGATTTTTGGCACCATCGGGCCAAGGAATTTTTACAAACCGAAACAAGTTATTCGGTGTGATCCATTCGGAACCTATGCAAGTGCCTGCGCTCGCAACGCTTCGAAGGCGCTCTCAGGTTGTGCCGACACCGATAGGAGACTGGCGGTTGATCAGGCGCCGCATGGCATCCGCATCGGTCAAAAGGTCAGCGATGGTGAAGGAATCGAATACCGCCATCATCGCCTGCATCCCCTTGGCAAGGACTCCGGTCAGCCCACAGGCAGGAGATAGCGCGCAACCCGAGCAATCCGCGAGCTGAAACCCTTCCTCAGTGTGACGTATCACTTCTCCAACACCGATCTTGTCCGCCGGTCGTGCCAGGCGCATGCCGCCACCACGTCCGCGGACGGTTTGGATTGTTCGTCGTCAGAACATTCGGCACAACTCGCGGCGTAGATTAGCGGAGTGCGGGCCTCGTCTGGGGGTTGATGTTAGGCGGCGAGCTTGCGGTGCTGCAAGCGCCGATATTCGATGGTCTGTCGCTTGATCCTTTCTCGTCGTTCGATGATGGCCGGGGCCCTGCCGAAGTAGGCGTCGGCGGGCGTCACGTTATTTAGGCTCTCGTGATAGCGCTGGTGATTGTAATGTTCGACGAAGGCCTCGATCTGGGCTTCGAGGTCGCCGGGCAGGAAGTAGTTCTCCAGCAGGATGCGGTTTTTCAGGGTCTGGTGCCAGCGCTCGATCTTGCCCTGGGTTTGCGGGTGCATGGGAGCGCCGCGGACATGGCTCATTTTGTTGGCCTCGATATATTCGGCCAGTTCGCCGGCGATGTAGCTGGGGCCGTTATCGCTGAGCAGCCGGGGCTTGTGCAGCACCGTGGCGCTGTCACAGCCGGAAGCCGCCAAGGCGAGGTCCAGCGTTTCGGTTACATCCTCGGCACGCATGTTGGTGCACAACTTCCAGGCAATGATATAGCGCGAGAAGTCGTCGAGCACGGTCGAGAGGTACATCCAGCCCCACCCGATGATCTTGAAGTAGGTGAAGTCGGTCTGCCACATCTCGTTCGGGCGGGTAGTCTTGGTGTGGAACTGATCGGCGGCCTTTATCACGACATAGGCCGGACTGGTGATCAGATCGTGCGCCTTGAGCAGGCGGTAAACCGTGGATTCCGATACGAAGTAGCGCTTCTCGTCGGTGAAGCGCACCGCCAGTTCGCGGGGGCTGAGATTGGTCGCGTCGGCTTCCAGCGCCATTTCGATGATCTGGTTCTGGATGTCGTCACCGATGCGGTTCCACACGCGGCTCGGCGCCGATGGCCGATCCTGTAACGCTTCCGGCCCGCCCCCAAGATAACGGTCATACCAACGGTAGAACGTCCGGCGGGCGATGCCGAGCTTGTCCAGCGTGCGTTTGGCGGGCAGGTGCGACTGCTCGACGATCCGGATGATCTCGAGCTTTTCGGATGCGGGATACCTCATTCGTCGTCGCCCCCATCCGCGATCATGCTTTTTTTCAGCAGACGGTTTTCGAGTGTCAGGTCGGCCACGCATTCCTTCAGGGCACGCGCTTCGCGGCGCAGATCCTGCACCTCGCCGGTGGTCGCGGCACGGGCAGTGTCGCCCGCCAGGCGGCGCTTGCCCGCTTCCATGAACTCCTTCGACCAGGTGTAGTACAGGCTTTGCGCGATGCCTTCCTTGCGGCACAGCTCGGCAATGCTGTCCTCGCCGCGAAGGCCTTCAAGCACGATGCGGATCTTGTCCTCGGCAGAGAAGTGCCGCCGGGTCTGCCGCCGGATATCCTTCACCACCTGCTCCGCAGGGGCCTTCGACGGCGATTTTGAATAGGAGGATTTGGGCTTCATCTTCGTTCCTTCGTCACTACGACGAAGCCCAAATCCTCCTTAAATCACAACCTCAAATCTGTGCCATTGGTGCTGACGGCGGACACGTGACCCCAAGCGCCTTTATCTGACGAAGCACATGGAGCGCGCGCAGCTTGTCCGAGATGATCGCGGTTTCGGTGATTTCGAGTTCGAGCCGGCTGGCGGGCAAGCTCGATTCTAGTAGTGCCTCGGTCACGATTTCAACGAGATCGACTGCCATAAGCTGGATCGACGAAATGTTGACGGCAACACGCCAGGGTTCGGGCCAGCCAGCGGCTTCACGGCAGGCATTTCGTAGCACCCACTCACCAATCCGGACAATCTCTCCGCTCTCTTCCGCGATTGGTATGAACTCTGTGGGCGGAATCCAGCCATCGCGGAGATGTTGCCAGCGTAGCAGCGCTTCGTACCCGATCACCTCTTCGGTGGTCACGGACTTCTGCGCCTGGAAGACCAGGGTGAATTCATTGCGAGCGATGGCATCGCGAAGATCATTCGCGAGCACCCGACGTTTACGCGCGGCCTCGTCCATGCCTTCCTCGTAGTAGCACGCGACGCGACCGATGGTGATCTTGGCCCGGTACATGGCGAGGTCCGCATTGTTCTGGACATGCTCGCGCGTCTCACCATCCGTCGGATAGACGGCGACGCCGATGCTGGCGCTAGTGTGAACGGCGAGCTCGTCAAGTTCGATGGTGGTCGTTAGGCAGGCCTCGAGGCGGTTCACGAACTCGGATAGCTCGGCCTGATCCCCGAAAGGCTTGAAGGCGGCGAACTCGTCTCCGCCGAAACGGGCGAAACACTCGCCATCGGCAAGCATGGCCTTTGCCTTCTCGGCGGTCATCGCTAGAATCTTGTCGCCGGTCGCGTGGCCATAGGTGTCGTTGATTTCCTTGAAGCGGTCGAGATCGATCCCGATCACGGCAACCTTGGTTTCCGTGCCTTGTGCGCGGGTAATTTCATCCTCGAGGCGGTCTATAAAATTCAGCCGGTTTGGCAGACCGGTCAGGCCATCGTGCAAGGCCATGTGCTCGATATGGCGTTCAGCACGATAGCGTTCGGTGATGTCGTCAAATGTCGTGATCCATCCTCCGCCTTCCATAGGTTGATGAGCGATCGAAAGGATGCAGCTTTCGGTGAAGGGAACAATGAGGGCACCTCCGCTCGGCGAGAGAAGACAATCACGGTGCCGCTGCATCACTTCGTGCAGCAGCGCGGCCGGAACCGGCCCCCCCGCGCGTTGTTCGAGCCCGCAGCGGAAGACATCTTCAAAGGTTGTCCCCGGAGGGCATTTGTCGGGTGGAACCTCGAATATCTCGCTTACGCGCGAGTTGCTCATGATAAGCTTTTCATCCGGGCCGAACATGCAGAGACCGTGCTGCATGTTGGAGAGGGCGGCGTCCAGGCTCTGGGTCAGGGCAACCAGTTGATCCTGATCGCTTTTGAACCGCGACATGTCGCGCATGAATTTCGCAAATCCGTGACACACTCCCGCTTCATCGTAGACGGCCTCGATCGTGACATGTGCCCAGAAGCGGCTTCCGTCTTTGCGATAGCGCCATCCCTCTTCGTGGTATTCGCCATGTCTGCGCGCTTCTTCGAGAGATTTCGAAGGCAGACCGGCTCGCCGTTCTTCCGCGGAATAGAAGCGGCAATGCATGATGCCGATGGCCTCCATTGCAGTGTAGCCCTTGAGTCGTTCAGCCCCCGCATTCCAGGTCACGACGCGGCCGTCGGAATCGAGCATGAAGAGGGCGCAGTCGCGGATACCCTTCACGAAGATATTGAACTCACGTTCGGTTTTACGCAGCGTCGTGCGTGCCTTCGCGCTAACCAATGCAATCACCGCCGCGAGCGACAGCGTGGCAAAGGCCATCCCGGCAATCGTCAGCGCCAGCGATGTGGGCGACAATAGCATGGTTCGAATGGCGCCTACGGGTGCCTGGACCAGCTGAACTCCAGCCATGCCCGTAAAGTGCAGCAGCAATATGGACACGATGACAAGCAGCGCGGCCTTGGTGGCGCTTGCGCCACACTGCTGACTCAAGGCCAGCTTCAATGCGGGTGCTATTGGCAGGATGGCGAGCGGAACCGATGCCAGGACATAGGATGTGGACCACATGAACGTCCCTGCGAACCGGGCAGCTTGCATTCCGAGATAGTGCATGGCGGCAATGCCAATGCCGATCACGATCGCCGAGATCCAGCGTTGGGACCATCGGGGCGAGCCCAGCGCGATCCGAAAGCCGAAATATGTGGCGCCAATTGCAACCAGTAACGAGGCGATGGTGGGTGCCGCGGCATAGACGATCGGCAGTCCCGGATTGTATCCGAGCATGGCGACGAAATGCGTCGCCCAAATTCCGAAGCCGCTGACGATCCCGGTGACCTGCAGCCATTTGGCTCTTTCGCGGGAATCGCTGTCGCGCGCTTGCCGCAGAAGAAGTACCGAGACTATCGATGCCGCGACACAGATCAGCAGCGCCACTGCCAGAAATCGGGGGTCGTGTTCGTCACGTATACAGTAAAGCAGCCTGGGCATCACTGCTAACCGCTAGCGAGCACTGCCTTGCCGAAGACCTAATACACACAGATATGAGTGCTATTTGAATATGGCATCGTTCGCAAAGGCTGGCAGCAGCGTGTGCTACCCATAGTGCGCGACATCGCAGCATATCCACAACTTCGCCTTTCTAGGACGCATCGGTTGTCTCAGACATCTGAGGGCGTCGCGGTAGGCGCCGGTTGATCGTCCTGCAGCGCGAGCTATCCTCGCTTCGGAAAGGCGGCCATCTGCGGCCTGATTTGTGAAGCGAGTATTTGCCACGTGCCAAATGCCGAAAGGGCGGCTGATGGGTGCAGGGCGGAGGCGCCGACTGAAAGGTTGGGAGAGAATGTTTCCACGCAGTGCGGAGTTTTGATGATTTCAGGTGTTTCAGGCAGGTCGTTGGTTGCGATGGTTATAAGTGCTGCAGTGCTTGCTGGCTGCGTCAGCGGCGCGAAGATCGTGCCGCCCGCGCGCAAAGCACCGTACGGGTCGGATGGAGCGCGGATGTCGGGCCATCGCTCGATGCAGACCTCGCAAATACCGTCGGATCCCGGCTTCCGCCGTCCGCCCCCGGGTCTAAACGATCGTATATTTCAGCTATGGCGAGCCTTTCCGGGCAGGACGGGGATCGCCGTGCAGCGCGTCGACGGCGAGTGGGCTATCGCCCAGCGCGGCGGTGACCTGTTCCCCCAGCAGAGTGTTTCGAAGCTGTGGGTAGCACTCACCGCGCTTGATGCGGTGGATCAGGGCCAGCTCAGCCTCGACCATGACGTCCGCATCGGACCCGGCGATCTGACCCTGTTCCATCAGCCGATCGCCGCCCGCGTCCGTTCCGAAGGTTCGGTAACGATGACTGTTCGCGATCTCATCGAAAGTGCGATCACGCAAAGCGACAACACGGCGAATGACAGCCTGCTGCGCTCCATCGGCGGGCCCGATGCCGTGCGAAGCTTTATCGCCCGAAAGGATCTGGGACCCATTCGTTTCGGACCAGGTGAGCGGCTGCTGCAGTCAGGAACCGCTGGGCTGACTTGGCGGCAGGCTTATTCGGTCGACCGCTCATTTCAGCGAGCGCGCGCCGCGCTTCCCGAGGCACGGCGCAAGGCGGCGATGGATGCCTATCTAGCTAATCCGGTCGATGGAGCGACGCCTTCGGCGATCGCCAGCGCGCTGACCCGGCTGGCGCGTGGTAGTCTCCTCTCCCCGGAATCGACCAGCTATCTGCTGGACGTGATGAGCCGGACCCGGAGCGGGCCGAAGCGGCTCAAGGCGGGCCTGCCGCAGGGCTGGAAATTTCTCCATAAAACCGGGACCGGGCAGAATTTTCGGGGGATGACCGCCGGCTACAATGACATCGGCATTGCTACGGCGCCCGATGGGACGCGCTATGCCATCGTCGTGATGCTGCGCGATACGACCGCCACGGTGCCCGCGCGCATGGCCCTGATGCAGGCCGTGTCGGGCGCGGTCGCCGAATTTCACGGGCGCTAGACGACGAACTGGCGGCTGGAGGTCGTTGGAGGAAAATACCGCCTTCGTTGGCGCAGTTGCTGACGTTGTTTCGCTCAAGCAGATTTGCGAAGTGCAGTTCTTGCGAGCCGCGAATGGGACACCGGGGCTGCATGAACGTATCGGTTCGATCTCCTCCAGAGACTGGCCTTGCGCTTTTTCCAGGGCATGGCATCCACGTCTGGAAAATCCTTCAGGGCTGACAACGTTAGTTTGCTGCGCTAGCGCAGCAAAACCATGCCTATGGGATTGAACAGGTTACAGACGATCTGGCGCGGCGTGACGCTTGCCGTCCTGCTTGTCGTTTCCTTGCACACGATCGCACCGATTGACCTGTCCGTTGGACCGCAATCCGGTTCGGCCTTCAGCGCCTTTACAGGCGATGTCGCCCTGGCCTGCAGGGAACAGACAGCCTCACAACAGAAATTGCGCTCTGACAAGCCCGAGCCACCTGTGCTCGTGCTTCCGACACGCATTGCTCTGGATTCCGTCAGCTTCAATCCGGACTCTGAAGTTTGCTGGCAAAGTCCGAGGGGACCGCCTGTCGGACCGCGATCCCGATATTCTCCCCTCAATCCCAGAGCGCCGCCGGTCGCATAAGCCGTCGCTCCCGTGATCGATGCACGGGATTGTTGTTGTTCGCGCGAACAACGCATTGCGGAAATGCCATGCGGACGATTGCCTCGTTCCGGTAACGGCTGTCGCAACCGCGCTACGGCGCGAGTTTGCCGAACCGGGCCCGGTGCTGGCGGCGATCCGTACATCTTCCGCATTCTACGGAAATGCAAACAAGATGAATTGTATCAAGGAACATGCCGCCGGGGCAGAAGCGCGCCGGTTGGAGATTGAGCGCATGATTGCGCGTTATCCGGAACTGGAAGGTGAGGAATTGAACCGGACGCTGAGCTATCTCAAGCGCGAGGCGTCCGCCATGGATCAGGCGATGATCGCCTCCAATCCCGATATCATGCGGCAATACCGGCAACTAAGCCGCGATCATTACCTCGACCGGTTGCGCCCGTCGCAGCTTGCCCTCGCCACGATAGTCGCGTTGGTGATTGTCGTGGCTCTCATCTTGGCGGTGATTTTGCTATAGTGGCGTCGGCTATACGGGCAATCGTCGCGTGCCAAAGGGGACCGTTCGATTTGCCCGTATGGCGAATGACCCGCAATCGACATTCGATGGCTGCCGGCTGCTGAGATCACATGCACTTGCACGCTATTGTGCCTATGTTCCGTCATGCCGGCTACAGTCCGTCAGGAGCCTGGCGTTTTCGGGGCGTGTGATGCCAAGATGTGCTTGCGTCCAACAGGAGGTGCCGGCTGTCGGGGCTCTTGCGGACATTCCGGCAAGGCGATCGATGGACAATTCTGGATTGACGCCGGAAGCATGTGATACCGGCCACCGCGGCCGATCCTGGAAACGCCAACACCTCCTGCATCCGATAAAACGGGATAGGATGGGCGCAGACGCTGACACACTGACGGGACCCGGCTAAGGGATCAGCATGGCTTTGCTCTGCCTTATCGGTCGTCACAGACCCTCGATGTCCTCGATCACGCGCGGCAAGAATGGCGGCTATGCAGGCCTGTGCGATGGCTGCGGTCTACCGCTTGAACGGGCGGAGAAAGGACCATGGCGGGCCAGCGAACCCCTGACATCTCGCCAGCGTTAGACCGTTTGCGACATCGGTAGATTATCCGCTCTCTTGTTTCTTGCCGTTTCCTGACAACAGGATACCAGGTCAGTTGCAGGGCAATGTCGGGCAAGGATCGGTTTCGTCAATGGGGTCCAGCGTCGTGTCGAGATCGTGCGGCAGCTTTCTCAGCTTCTTGCCCTTGAAGGGCCAAATGCGCTGATTGGCATCCTCCGTATCGTCTGCATTGCCACCGCCCGAGCCATCCGTCGCCGCCTGAGGGGCTTTGTAAAGCGCATTTTCATGGGTCGTTCCGGAGGCCTCGTGCAGCGGGTTCTCGCCGGATTTTCTCGTATCCGTCTCAACGGGTTCGGACTGGACCGCCTGAGGCTGGCGCCTATCCGGTTCAGCCGTCTGCGCATTGCTGGCGGCTGTAAACGCCATCGTGCCCGCTACGATCATACCCGCGAACCGGGCTGTCCTGTATGAGCGTGTGACCATTGGTTCCCTCTCCCTGTCTGGCATAATCATCGAGGCGTTCACTTATCATCGCGTCAACATGAACTGCGCCCTAATGCACGGTTGGCGATGATGCAGATGCGTGGATCATGGAGGGCTCACGTTGTCTTCGCGCTGGCGCCTTTCATTGCCGGTCTATTTGGCATGAAAATCGGTATAATATTAGCATGTTTTAGCGTAATGGCCGCAAGCAACAAAATTTGGAAGCAGGAAAATCAGCGTCATGCGCAGCGATAGGCAGCAATCAGCGCGACAACTCCGACGTATGGTCAAATGGATCATTATGGCAGGCGTCTTGATGGTCGTCGGCGCGCTTCTCTATCTGCGAGCAATGGATGCATGGAGCACCCATGCCGTTATCGCGACGGTTCTGGGTGTGTTCCTCTCCGTCCTTCTGGGCTGCGGATTGTTCGCGCTGGCTTTCTATAGCGACAAGAGCGGTCACGATGAGGACGTGAGCAATACTACGTCAAAACGCAATGATGAGCATGACGTGTGATGTCTCCTTGGAAGCGCTTAGCAAAAACCGACGCGATTGACGTGGACCTGACGATAATGGGCCTATCCTCGCAAATTCAGGGGTTACCACTGGAATCCCCTACGGAAACTTCTCGCCGGAGGGCAGCACCGGGATTGCTGACGAGGACGTGGCAACGCTCGATTCCGCGACCAAGGTAGACTGGTCACGGCTCAGTTTTGGCACCGCCTATAATCTCTTCGAGAGTAGTGAAGCCTTTGCGGAAATAGCACGTTTCGTGCTGTCCGGCTATGTCGATGTGGAATTGAGCGACACCGACATCAGAACCGCGCCGACCGGCACCTGCACGGTCGAACGTTTCGCCTTCAGCTTCGACCAGGCCCGCGTTCACGACCTCAAGGAAAGAACGTACGGGCTTGGCCTCAAGATGGAGTATGCAATGTCCCTCGCCGAGAGGCTGGGTCTGAAACTGAATGTGGAAATCGGCCCTTACCTCTATGATTTCAAACGAGAAATAACCGAGACCGACCGGTCCAGCTTTATTCTCCCGCTCGACAATGAGTTTGCGCTGAACTCCACCGAAAGCGATAGCGGCGTCGGTCTGAGGGCACACGCCCTACTCAAGCTTGAATATGATCTCGGCGGCGGCTTTACCATCGGCGCCGCGGGCTCCTATGCCTGGCGCTCGGACGGGCGGGGCGTCTTTGTGCCTAAGTCCGGCGTCAGACCCTTGGCGGACAAACGACCATGCTACGCCGGGAGGAGCGCGATGAATTCGGCGTGAGAGTGATCCTTGAGATCCCGTTCGGGGGGTCGAGGCTCGCCGCCGCGGAGGCCGTCCCGGCGGTGTCAAACCTTGAGAGGAAAGCGGCAAGGTGGCCCCTTGCTGAGCAATAAACCCAATGACAAACTGTAATATCTCCTCATAGTTGCCGTTTAGCCTCCTAGAGGCTGTGGGAAGAGCTATAGCGTCCTATCAATAAGGGAGAAGAGATATGTGGCGGGCCTTCGTTGCCAGTTTGGCGCTGACCGTATTCGCGCAAGGAAGCATGGCGCAGGCGCGCAACATCGTCATCACTAACGATGATGGCCTTTCGAACAATGTCGTGGCGCTTTACAAGGCCCTGAAGGCGGAAGGGCACGATGTTGTGGTGTCGGTGCCATGCACCAACCAGAGCGGTATGGGCACCGCGCTCAAGATCGGCAGGCCGGTCGTGCCATTGGAGGCAGCCTGCCGCGCCGATGCCGCGCAGCCGGGAGACCCCGGAACGGGCGCAATGACGCGCCAAGACCTTGTCGCAGGCGACTTTTTCTATGTAGACGGCACGCCCACCATGGCGATGCTCTATGGTGTCGATGTCGTGGCGGCGAAGCGGTGGGGCAAGGCGCCGGATCTCGTCCTGTCCGGCCCCAACGAGGGGCAGAATGTCGGCGCGATCATTCTGAGTTCGGGCACGGTAAGCGCCGCCCAGGGCGCAGCGGTGCGGGGCATTCCGGCGATCGCGCTCAGCGCCGGTGGGCGTACGGTCGACGACAAGGCCTTCAGCAACCCGGATTCGGCCCGTGTGGCGCAGCTTTCTGCCGAGTTGGTCGGTCGGCTCGACAAGCTGGCGGGAGAGGCTTCGCTCTTGCCCAGCGGCATGGCGCTCAATGTCAACTTTCCGGACAAGCTGGAAGGTGCGAAATGGCGAAGTGCCCGCATCGGAACGTACAATGCCTATGAACTGCGCTTTGTCGACGACATGGCGGCATCGAGTTCACCCGAAATGGTTGCCATGGCCAAGGAGCACGGCATGGAAATCCCGCACCTGCCCGGGCTTTCTGCGCAAAGGGATACCGGAACGCCGACCGCGATGCAGGCTGACGACGAGTCCGTTGTCTACAAGACCGCAATCTCGGTCAGCCCGATGCAAGCCGGATACGAACCTGTTGCGTTTGAGGGCTGGGGGCGCTGGCTGGTGGGGGCGCTTAACTCGGACGAATAGGCCAGCCGGCAACAGGGTTGGCCAACCAAAGAGGTCAATTCAAGCCGCCTCCAATGGCGCGATAAATCTCCACCATATTGGTTGCACGGTTCAACCTTGCCGCAATCAACGATTGTTCAGCACTGTAGACCGTCCTCTGGGAATCGAGCGTCACCAGAAAGCCATCGACACCTGCGCGAAATCGCGCATCGGAGAGCCTGTAGGCGGACCTGGCCGCATCCCGCAGCGAGACTTGTGCTTCGAGCTCGTCCGCCATCGTCGCGCGTCTTGCAAGTGCGTCAGCGACTTCCCTGAAA
This sequence comes from Croceicoccus naphthovorans, assembly GCF_001028705.1. Lineage (NCBI taxonomy): Bacteria > Pseudomonadati > Pseudomonadota > Alphaproteobacteria > Sphingomonadales > Erythrobacteraceae > Croceicoccus > Croceicoccus naphthovorans. Next base: position 43,380 of record NZ_CP011772.1, read on the forward strand.
CCGGATTGGACGCTCTTTTCATATGTGGCCACCATGGCGTCGTAGGTGGCACGCGAATAGCGAAGATTGCCCGTGTTCCTGCCAAAATCGAAAATGGTCAGATCGGCAGACGGTGTCACCGTCCAGTAATCGCTACCCGATCCGAACAGGTTTGAAAGGCCAAGGCTCATCGAGCCCAACGCCGCGGTCAGCGAAATTCGCGGAAAGAAGGCGGCGCGAGCCGCGCCGATATTGGCGTTCGCGGCACGAAGGCGGTGTTCGGCAGCGACGATATCCGGGCGGTTCAGCAACAATTCTGACGGGAGTTCGGCCGGGAGTTCATCAAGCGTGACGTCCGTTTCAGGAAAGCCTGATGGAAGATCGCTGGCGGTAAGCGCCGTGCCAGCCAGAAGATCGAGGGCGTTCCTGTCCTGCGCTACACGGGTGGTCGACGCGGCGATATCGGCCCGCGCCTGATCGTAGCTTGTCTGTGCCTGGCGAACTTCAAGCTCGGACGCGATACCCTTGGCAAACCGGGCCCTCGTCAATTCCAGGGTTTGCCCGAACGCCTGTTCAAGGTCATGCGCAATTCGGAGCCGTTCCTGATCCGCCGCCATTGTCAGCCATGCCGTCGCCACTTCGGCGATCAGAGCTGTCTGTGCCGCGTTCCGGTTCTCGACACTGGCGAAAAATTCCTGCTGCGCTGCCGATGACAAGTTGCGGATCCGGCCAAACAGATCGATTTCCCAGGCCGACACGCCTGCCGAAGCCGAATAGGTATCGGTCCGGCCCGACACGGCCCCACCCGTGCTGCCCGCAAACGGCTGATCCTGATAGGCAGCGCTGCCCGTAACTCCAACCGTAGGCAAAAGATCTGCGCGCTGCACTCGATATTGCGCGCGTGCCTGCTCGACATTGGCAAGGGCGATGCGAAGATCACGGTTGTTGTCCAGAGCCATCTGGAGGACGCGCGTCAGACGCGGATCGACGAAAAAGTCATGCCAGGCGGTTTCGGCTGACACGGTCATGACCGTACCGGCCGCACCTTCACCCGGCCCGGCAAGTCCGGCTGCTGCAGTTGTTTCAGGCACAGGCAGTTCGGGGCGTACATATTTGGGCGCCATATTGCACGCAGTCAGTGCAAGTATCAGCGCAGGGGTGGCGAGCAGCTTCGTATTTCGCATGGTCATGCCTCCCGCGGCATATCGGGTTCATCGCCGTCACGCCCTGCGATGAGATGTTCCTGATGCTGGCGGAACACGCGCTTCACCACCGTAAAGAACAAGGGAACGAAAAAGATCGCCAGCACCGTTGCCGAAACCATGCCGCCCACCACGGCCCAGCCGATTGCATTCTGGCCGCCCGCACCCGCACCGGTTGATAGCGCCAGCGGCAGCACGCCGAAAGTGAAGGCAAGACTGGTCATGAGGATCGGACGGAGGCGCAGTTTGCCCGCTTCGAGGGCAGCCTGAACCGGAGATAGCCCCTGACGCATCTTTTCTTCCGCGAACTCGACGATCAGGATCGCGTTCTTGGCCGATACGCCTATGGTGGTAATGATGCCGACCTGAAGATAGATGTCGTTGTTCAGACCTGCCAGGGTTGCTGCAACCACCGCCCCGAGTACGCCGAGAGGGACAACGAGCATCACTGCCACTGGCACGGACCAGCTTTCATACAGCGCGGCGAGACACAGGAACACGATCAGCATGGACAGAGCATAGACCGCCGGAGCCTGACCACCCGAAGTTCTTTCCTCGTATGAAATACCACTCCATTCGATACCCACTCCGTCGGGCAATTGCGTGGCAAGTTCCTCGACGGCTTCCATCGCCTCGCCGGTCGACACGCCAGGTGCTGGCGCGCCCACGATCTGAATGGACGATACGCCGTTGAAGCGTTCCAGTTTCGCCGGACCTTGTGCCCACTCCGTTGTCGCGAACGCCGAAATTGGCGCCATCGTACCGCTGTTACCGCGTACATGAAACGCGCCAATGGATTCAGGGCTTGTGCGGAATTGTGCGTCGGCCTGTACGAACACCTTTTTTACGCGGTCACGATCGATAAAATCGTTGACGTAAGTGCCCCCCATTGCGGTGCTGATAGTGGCATTGATGTCTGATTGGGCGACTCCGAAAGATCCGGCTGCAGCCTGATCGACATCCAGCTTGAGTTGCGGCGTATCATCAAGGCCGTTGGGCCGCACTTGCGAGAGTCGGGGGTCCGTGGACGCCAAGCCGAGGAACTGATTGCGTGCCTCGGTCATTTTCCGGTGGCCGAGGCCCGCACGGTCAACAAGCTGCACTTCGAAGCCTGAGGCATTGCCCAGTTCCCGGACAGCGGGTGGGGCAAAGGCGATTATCATGCCGGACGTTATCTTCTGGAATGCCATGTTGGCGCGTTGGGCAACAGCGGCAACCCCGTTTTCGCTTCCTTCGCGTTCCGACCAGTCGCGCATGTCAACGAAAATCATGCCGACATTCTGGCCCTGCCCCGCAAATCCGAAGCCGGCGAGCGTGAATACATTGGCGACATTGTCGCCTTCCTCGGTGATGTAGTGCGCGCGCGCGCGGGCGAGAGTACGCTCCGTCTCTTCAATGGTGGAACCGGCGGGCAAATAGACCTGATTGATGATCGTTCCCTGATCCTCGTCAGGCAGGAAACCACTGGGGAGCCTAAGGAAGATTACCGCCATTCCGACGACGACCAGCGCGTAGATCGCCATTGATTGGCCCCATCGCCGCTCGACCTTTCCCAGAGCACCGCCATAGTGGCTTACACCGCGATCGAAGGTAGTGTTGAACCAGTTGAAAAACCTGTCGGACAATCCGGCAAGTCCGGTCCTGCTGCGTTCCGGGTTATGCCCGTTGGTGGACGGCTTGAGGATGCTGGCGCACAAAGCGGGGGTCAGGATAAGCGCTACCAGAACCGAAAGCGCCATGGCAGAGGCAATGGTGATGGAAAACTGCCGGAAAATTACCCCCGTGGAACCACCGAAAAACGCCATCGGTATGAACACCGCAGACAGGACAAGCCCGACACCAACCAGGGCTCCGCTGATTTCGTCCATGGACCGTCGCGCGGCCTCCTTGGGACTCAGTTGCTCGGTGTGAATGAGCCTTTCCACGTTCTCGACAACAACGATGGCGTCATCGACCAGCAGGCCAATTGCCAGCACCATGCCGAACAGGGTGAGCGTATTGATCGTAAAGCCAGCCAGCGCCAGAATCGCGATTGACCCCAGAAGAACGACGGGTATGGCAATTGTAGGGATCAGGGTCGCCCGCCAGTTCTGAAGGAACAGGAACATGACGAGGAAGACCAGGACAACGGCCTCGATCAGCGTGTAGATGACTTGCTCGACCGACAATTCGACAAATGTCGAGTTATCGACCGGGAATTCGTATTTCACCCAGGCAGGAAAATCATCCGACAATGTATCCAGTTCGGCCTTGATTGCCTCGACCGTATTGAGCGCATTGGCGCCAGGAGCCAGATTTATGCCGACAGCCGCAGCCGGATGACCATTGAACTTTCCCCTGAAACCATACGTTTCGATGCCCAGTTCGACTCGCGCAACGTCAGCCAGGCGGACGACCGAACCGTCGCTATTGTTGCGCAGCATGATCTCGCGGAACTCATCGACCGTCTGCAATCGTGACTGGGCCGTGATCGTGGCATTCAGCACCTGCCCTCCGGGCGAGGGCGCGCCTCCGACCTGACCGGCGGACACCTGTGCGTTTTGCGCCCTGATCGCACTCAGAATATCCGCTGTCGTGATGCTCAGGTTTGCCATCTTGTATGGATCGAGCCAGATGCGCATCGCATATTGTGCGCCAAGAAGCTGCGTATCGCCCACGCCGGTCAGCCGGCTGAGGCGGTCCTGCAATGTTGATGCGATAAAGTCGCCCGCGTCATTCTGATCGTGAATACCATCATCGGCATAGACAGCCATGATCATCAGAAACGTCGAACTGGACTTGGTTACACGCAACCCCAGTTGCTGAACTTCCTGCGGTAACATGGGTGTTGCCTGCGCCAGCTTGTTCTGGACCTGCACTTGCGCGATGTCCGGGTCGGCACCTTGCTCGAAAGTCAAGGTGACAGTCAGATTTCCGGCCCCGTCGCTGGACGAGGTGAAATAGCGCAGATTGTCTATGCCCTTGAGCTGCTGCTCGATCACTTTCGTGGTTGTGTTTTCCAGTGTTTCCGCGTCAGCGCCCGGATAGCTGCCCATGATCTGCACGGTCGGGGGCGCGATCGACGGGAACTGGGCCACAGCAAGGGAACGCAAGGCAATTGCGCCCGCAAGCATCAACACGATGGCAAGGACCCATGCAAAGATGGGTCTGTCAATGAAGAAACGCGACATTTGCTACTTCGTCCCGCTTGCGCTGGCGGTCACTTGCTGCGGTTTTTCAGGCTTTACTACCGTGCCTGGGCGCAGGTTCATCAGACCCTCGACGATAAGCCGGTCGCCAGGCTTGAGCCCGTCCGTCACAATCCACTTATCGCCGACCGCGCGATCCGTCTTGACTTGACGAACCTCAACCTTGTTGTCCTTGCCAATCACCATGGCGGTGGCGCGGCCGCGCACATCCCGGGAGATGCCTTGCTGGGGGGCTAGTATGATATTGATGCGCTCACCTTCGACAACCCGTGCACGCACATACATGCCGGGAAGCAGCAGGCCGTCGGGATTGGGAAAGGTGGCGCGCAACACAACTGCGCCGGAGTCCGGGTCGACAGTGACATCGGAAAACTGAAGCCGCCCCTCAAGGGGATAGACCGAGCCATTTGGAAGAGTCAGCTTTATGCGTGCGCCATCACTTTCGTTCAGTTCGCCGGCAGCCAGGGACTGCCTGAGGTCGATGAGCTGCGCGGCGGACTGGGTCACATCGACATAGACCGAATCGGTTCGCTGGATTGTCGCCAGAGGGCTTGCTTGCGCCGCCGAGACAAGCGCGCCGGGCGTGATCAGCGAGCGACCGATTCTCCCCGAAATCGGAGCGCGAATGCGTGTGAAATTCTGGTTGACCTGCGCGACACGCAGCGCACCTTGCTGCGCTGCGACGTTGGCGCGGGCCTGCGCCGCAGCTGCTGCCGCATCGTCAAATTCCTGCTTGCTGACGGCATTGATCGCAACAAGGTCTTTGTAGCGGCTCGCTTGTGAAGCGGTTGAGTTGATCGTTGCCCTGGCGACAGCAAGGGCACCCTGAGCCTGCGCAACGGCCGCGCGATAAGGTGCGTCCTCGATTTCATACAAGACCTGTCCCGCCCTGACGAAGCTGCCTTCTTCAAACAACCTGCGGCGAATGACACCGGAAATCTGCGGTCGAACATCGGCCGTTTCCCGAGCGGCAATCCGTCCCGGCAGTTCGTTTGCCAGTTCTGTCGATCCTGTCGCGAGCGTGACGATTCCCACAGTTGGAGGAGGCGGCTCGAACTGTTCCTGCCCACAGGCCGCAAGCGAGAGTGTCAGGATACAGGCGAGAATTACGCCTTGTATGCCATTTTGCATGGTGCATTTTCCGTTGTAAACACGTACTGGCGAGTAAATGAACGCTCATTCACTCGCCAGTCGAGTAGGTTTCGAAAACTAGGATTGCAAGGTGAAATAGACGGGGAGTGGTGAAATGTCCGCGATCGAACACAAGCTGCCCAGTAAGGATCGCATCCTGCTTGCGGCGCGTAAGCTCTTTGGCGAAAACGGTTTTCATCGGACATCAATGTCCGAACTGGCGGCAGGGGCGGACATGTCGGTCGGTCTGATCTACCGCTCGTTCAAGAGCAAGGAAGAGATAATCGAGGCGATTGTTTGCGCCGATTTCGATCGCAAACTCGCTGAGTTCGAAAGCCTTCGGCAGAGGTTGGTCGATGGAGAGCTAACGGTCAGGCAAACTTTCGAAGAGCTCTTCCAAAAAACCATCGAGGAGAATCGAGAGGCCTTGGCATTCGACATCCTTGCGGAAGGCTTTAGAAACGGGCGAGTCGGAAGAACCATTGACGAATCGTGTCAGCGGTTGCGCGATTATTTGCGCCAATTCATACGAACTGCGAATGGCGGATTGAACAACGAAGAACTTGAGGGTGCGACTGAGTTGGCGTTGTGCTGTCTGTTTGGTCTCGGGCATCGCAACATATCAAAGCCTCGGCTTGGCGCTGTTCAAACCGCTCGTCAGAGTGCCAGAATGGTTACAGCCGCGCTGGAAGGCCTCTGAAAAAGAGGCTACACGCAGTCAGGACTACCAGGAACTGGCCTGCGTCCTGATGGATCAACCCAGACCGGGCCGGAAAGATGCCTAGTAGCGGCGCTTCATATCGTACTGAGCCGCGCCTAGTTGATCCGGGAGATAGAGCGACGCATGGGACGGGACGGGCCTGGCGCGCAATACGATCCGCAAGTACTTGCGCAACGGCACGGTGGAACGCGCTCGTGCCCGCATTATCACATGGCATCGTTATAGCACCAACGTCTCCCGTCCAGGTCAAGACGCGGCTCATCAACATTGCGCTTCAAATGCATAAAGTGGGCCCGGGACAGCGTTCCCGATGCAACGGATGAAGGCGGTTCTGAATGACCACCAACGGCAATCGGGTGCGGCGCAGTATTGACGCCCACGCGCTCATCTGCTTGGTCTTTCGCGCGCAACCTGCCGACCCGCACGCACCAAACGGTGCGCGACATGAATTTCCTTGGCTTCCCAACTACCTTGTTCGTCCTTGCGTGTGCCGCTCCCACCAGTGCGCGCGAAGTCGATCTGCTGCAATTCGCGAATGCCAACGCAGTTGAGCCCGAGTCCAAATCTACCTTCGACACGCGCAGAGGCGGCGTGGCTGTTTCTACCTCCTTGCTCGACCACTTTGCAGAAGAATTGGAGGAACAAACGCAAGCAGCCGTTTTGCAGATTAGTCCTGTCGGCGGATTAATTCGATCGCGCGTCGATGATTTGAACCTGCCGCGGCAACGGTCGGCAACGGCAGGCTTGGCCTGTGACGGTGCATCGTACACTCCAACATGGTGGCTCTCGCTCACAGCTGAGACGCGCAGATCACTGTACTTCGACACCGTCGCCCGGATCGCATGCGAACATGGTCTTCCCACTCGCCTGCTTGATGCCGTGATTGCCCAGGAGTCAGGCTACAATTCGCGCGCGATCAGTTCTGCTGGCGCCATGGGCATGATGCAGATCATGCCCGGCACCGCTCGCTCGCTTGGCCTCTCTCGTCCATTCGATCCGATCGCCAACATGCGCGCCGGTGCTCGCTACCTGCGCCAGCAACTCGACCGCTTCGGCCGCGTCGATCTCGCGCTCGCCGCGTACAACGCCGGACCCGAGCGCCGCTCATTGCGGCGCGGCACAATCCCTCGCATCCCGGAAACCATCAACTACGTGCGCACGATCACCACCAACTGGGCACGCCTCGCCGAACTTAGCCAGGGACAATCCCCATCTGTCGATCGCGCGCGGGCAGCGATGGTGGCCGTCAATTCATCGCCCTATCGCAGCGTCGAGCTGGTCAGCTACGATTGAGGTGCTGGGCCGTCCCAACTGACGCGGTGTCAGCCCGAGACCTGTCGAGCCGACCAATTCATTCGAACAGTCTGTCATCGACCTCAAGCACCCGTTCCTGGTGCTTCAGCAGCATCTCGTAAGTCCGTCCCAGAGCCTCATGGATGAGCTGCGGACGGATCGATACATGCAGTTCGCCGCGGCGACACGAGAGTACTTCGCTGCAAAACCCCTTCATCGCTTCGCAGACGACCGAGATCGACGGGTCGTCATAGGCCGTTTGGTTGTGCAGGAAGACAACGCAGAACTTTGCTCGGACAGGATCGAGCTCGAGCGCATCAAACAGCCGGTCACGCAGTTCGTCGGACAGTGCGGCACCATTTCGCAGAACCTTATGGAGACGCGAGCGTCCCGCACCAATCCGGTCTGCAAGATGGCCCAGCGGCAGTGCCTGTTTCGCGGCCTGCTCAATAATGAGAAGCTTGTAGCGGTCCTGCTCAGTAAGCGGTTTTTTGGTTGGTCCGAACGAAAATGCGGAAGGCTCATCTGCCGATGGGCGCGGCATGAATACCGTATCAGGCGTCAAGGAACGATGCGGCATCGAACGACCCTCCCGAACCAATCGCTCTATGGGATGCCATAAGATGTCAAGTGGGTAGAACCCAGTATCTTTGCGAATAATTCGCAGAAAAATCAAAGGAGTTTATTTGTCCGGACCAGCCAGACTACGAAGGCAATCACGACCCGGTCGTGCATAACCCGGCCACAAGTCTCGGCGATCCTGTGGCGGACTGCATCGTAATCTTCGATCCAGTCGGGTTTGACTTCGAGCCAGATCGAGATGGAGCCTTCAAGCGGAAGGCCTGAGATGAACTTCTCAACCTCCTCGCGCGCAATTTCAAGGCCTTTCGCGCGTGCGCAGGCATGCTGTACGGTCGAGCGCAGGCTCTGGAAACGGCCGGTCGACTTGGAAAATTCGCACATGGCATCGGCCAGAAGCGCGAAGCATTCCTGGCTCACGGTTATGCGGATGTTGCGCGTTCCGCCTGCCACCAACATCAACTCCAAGCGCGATCCTGCGCCCATGAGTATGATCGAGAACCGTTAATATCCCGAGTCGCCGCACTTCGGCTGCGATTCGCATTGCCCGAGTTCCAATATGGCACTCGTGATTTCCTTTTCGGAAATTGTAAATTGTCTGCGCGGAACTCTCGGTTTGCCGATCCGGCATCTGCCGTTTCCAATACGGAAATTGCGACCCCCTTCGCATTCCCGATTCTGCAATCCATGTCCCGCGAAGTCGGTTGCCGGTCGTCCTGCCGATTGCCCGGCGAGCCCGATCGCTGTCCTTTTGACCTGGCCCCGCGAACAACGCGGCTGAAGCAGCGAAAGGACGAAGCGATGCAATTGACGATCAAGGGGATGGGCAAAGTGAAGGGCCAGGCACTCGCGCAAGGCGTGGCGGCATTCGCCATCGCGGGTCTGGTGGGCAGCAGCGCGGCCTTTGCCGGCGCGGACGGGACGTTCAACACCGCACTCACGGCATTCACCGGCTTCCTCGAAGGCTCGGGCGGCAAGATCATCACCGTGCTTTCGCTTGCCGGCGGCATTGTCGGGCTCGCCTCGGGCCGTTTCAGCCTCGGTCAGGTCGCGATCCCCGTCGGCGTCGGGGTCGGCGCTGGCACGGGCGTGCCGATCGTCACCGCCGCGGTCACCGCGACGATCTGATCCATTCACAGCTTCCGGCTCAAGGGGTTCACGCATGGCCCCCGCGCCGGAACAGCCAAGAGGGTGGCGGCGGCAATGAACCGGTACACGGTCCCAGCACATCTCGATGACCCGGAGCTGATCGGCTTCTGGACGCTCGACGAGTTCATCGCGATGATCGTGCCCTTCGCCTGGGGCGTCCTGTCTCAACATATTCTGATTGGGCTCTTTGCAAGCGTGCTGGCCTGGTGGGGATTGCGCAAGTTGAAGGCAGGCCGCGCGGTCTCGTGGATCATCCACACCGCCTACTGGTACCTGCCGGGCTCCTTCATGGGCCTCAAGGCGACGCCACCCTCGCACCTTCGCGTGATGGCAGGCTGAGATGGACCTCTCGATCTCGCATGGCCAGGCGCAGCGCTTGCTTCGCCAGCGCAATCTCCTAGCGATCGGCTGCGCGCTGCTGTTCGGGGTCTGCGTGCTGCTAACGCTGACCGCAGCAAGCCGCGACCGCGAAGTGGTGCTCCAGCCAGTGCTCGCAAAGCCGCTGACGCTTTCCTCAAGCCATGTCGACAAGGACTATCTCGAGCTGGTCACGCGCGATGCCGCGCTGCTCACGCTCAATCGCTCGCCTTCGAACCTGCAGTACTGGATGGAATCGATCCTCGAGATCACCGATCCCAGAACCCACGGCCGGATGAAGGCCGAACTGATGAAGATCATGAGCGAGCAGAACGGCTCGAACGTCTCTCAGTACTTCACGATTGAAAAACTCACTGTCGATCCCGAGGAGCTGACCAGCGAGGTCAATGGCATACTCCACACCGTGGTTGGTTCGAAGGAAGTGACCGCCGAGGCGCGCACCTTTCGCTACGTCTGGTCCTATTCTGGTGTGAGCCTCAAGCTCGCCGGGTTCGGACAGGTGACCGACAAGGACAAGAGCGGAGGCGAGGCATGATCGCGCCGCTCTCCTTCAATCTCGCCTGGTGCCTAGTTGGTGTCGGCAGCGCACTTGCCGGAAGGCCGCTCGCCTTCGCCGGCCGCCCGATCGGGGCAATGCTCATCGCGATCGGGCTTGCAAGCCTCGCAAGCCCGGCGCTGGCCGACCAGAACGTGCTCACCGCCGACAATGGCACGGTGCAATGTGTCGCGTCGGCCAAGGATCTGACTCGTATCAGCCTTGCCGGCGACCAGTTCGCCTCGGTTTCCAAGATATCGACCGGCAATCCGGCCGAAGACTTCAAGATCGTCAACGAGCCGGTGCGCGGCGACATCTACATATCCGTGCCAGACGGGTTTCCGCGCGCGGCGATCTCGTTCTTTGGCACGACCCGCAAGGGCTATGTCTACAAGTTCGTCTGCCAGGTGCGAGGGCAGGACGCCGAGCAGGTCTTCGTTGCCAACGAGGCGATCGCTCAAGACAGCGCGCGCGACTGGGAACTGCGCACATCGCCCGAGGACGCCGCCGTTCGGCTTGCCCAGGCGATGTACCGCGGCGAACCCATCGATGGCTACGACATGCGCGCTTCGGTGCTTGAGCCGGTGCGGCTTGGCCCGCTCGAAGTCCAGCAGGTCGGCGAATGGCGCGGCGCGGAACTGAAGGGCCTGGTGCTCAAGGTGCGCAATGCCGGACGCACGGCGCAGAACCTCGATGAGACCATGCTCGCCGCGCGCGGCAGCCTTGCCTTCATGACCCCCGTGAGCGCCATCGGCCCCGGCGAGGAAACCGCCGTCTACCTCATCCAGTCGAACGGAGCCCGCTGATGGACCTGCGTCGCCTCTTTCAAAAAAGACCAAAGGCTCTCGATCATGCCGATGACGGGTTCGGCGAAGATGACGACGATACCGCACCGCTCGGCGATGCCATGGCGGCCAACGATGCCGCGCGGCGCAAGCAGATGCTGCTGCTTGGCGGAGCAGGGGCGGGAGCGCTCATTATCGGCTCGCTCTACATCTTCGACGACGGTCCCGGCAAAGGCGAGGGCGAGCTTGCCGAAGCGGTCGAGGGCGTCTCGGTCGACGAGATGGTCAACAAGAACATGGCCGAGAAGGAATGGCGCGCCCAGTCCGAAGCGCAGATGATGTCGATGGACACCAACATGCGCGCGCTGGCCGCCCAGGCCGAACGCGCCGACCAGCTCGAAGCCCAGCTCGCGCGTGAACAGGGCGGCAGCGTTTCGCCAGAAACCGAGCGCGTGCTGTCCGCCTACCAGGCGGAGAACGAACAACTGCGGGCAGCGCTCGCCGCCGCGCGCCAGTCACCGGTCGGCGGCAATGCCGGACCCACTTCGCTCTACGGGCGCACCAGCCCGCCAGGCTACCAGGTGGCGGGGAGCCCGCGCGGCAATGCCGGTAGCGCCACCCCCGCAGGACAAGCAGCCGCCGCTGCGGCGGGCCTGCAGGGGCGGAGCAGCGAGGTCGCGCTGGTCTCGTTCGGCGAGGGCGCGGTGAGCAGTAATGGCTCGCCCGTGCCGAAAGGCAATACGGTCTACACCGACAGCGCCAATTACCTGCCGCCCAATTCGATTGCTCTGGCGCGCGTCATCGTCGGGGTCGACGCCAATGCCGGCGTCCAGAGCCAGACCGATCCGCTGCCCGTGGTGCTGCGCATCACCGGGCCTGCACGCTCGGTCTACGACAATGGGCGTCTGCTCACGACCAATATTTCCGGATGCCTGGTAAACGGGGCGGCGCGCGGAGACCTTTCTTCGGAAAAGGTCTACGTCAAGCTCCAGCGCATGACCTGCCCGCAGCCCAACGGGCGCTACGCGGTCTCCGAAGTAAAGGGGTTCATAGCCTTTGGCGGCAAGACCGGGGTCAGGGGCCGGGTGGTCAGCCGCGAGGGCGCACTGGTCGGCCAGGCGTTCCTTGCCGGGCTTGCCGGAGGGTTCGGCCGCGGGTTCTCGGCAAACACCAGTTCGATCCTTACCGGCACCAATGTCACCGTCGATGGCAAGCGCCAGCGGCTCGGCACCGGCGAGATTCTCGAGGGAGGCCTCGGCGAGGGCGTCGCGACCTCGGCCGACATGGTCTCCAAATATCTGATCGAGCGGGCCGAACAGTACCAGCCCGTGATCGAGATGCCGACCGGCATCGATGTCGAAATCGTCTTCCTCGAAGGCGTGTTCATCAACGGATGAGGAGGAAGATGATGCAGTTCAAACGCCTTGGCTGGGCCCTGTCGGCCATCGCGCTCGGAAGCGGCGCCTCGCTGGTCTGGGCCAATGCCGGTGAGGGCAAGCGCGCGCAGCCTTCCAACGTCGATACGGCGGTTGCCCAGCTGCTCAAGACGCGCCTGCCACGCACGCAGGTCTCGAAGATCGATTGCCAGGTGGTCGAGGGAATCTGCGAAGTGACTGCGGGCTCGCAGCTCTTCTATGTCGACAGGAGTGCGCGCTACCTCCTGATCGGGCGGGTCTATGACATGGAAACGCGCCAGGACCTCACCGCCGTGCGCCTGCTCGAAGTCAATCCCGACCTGCTGGTTGGCGGCGCGGCAGGACGCCGGCGCGAAGCCGAGGACGTCGAAGCGCCCCGGCGCGGGATCAGCACGGCCGCCACAGCCAGAACGGCTGCGACCGGCAACCCCCGGACGATGTCGCTTGCCGCACTGCCCGAGGCCGGCGGCATCGTCTGGGGCAACCCTTCGGGCAAGACAGTGACTGTCTTCAGCGATTTTCGCTGCGGCTATTGCCGCGCGCTCGCGAGTGAACTCGAAGCGATGAATGTGCGGGTGATCGAGCGGCCGATTTCGCTGCTTGGCAGCCGCGATCTGGCCAACCAGGTGTTCTGCGCGCGCGACCGGCGCAAGGCGATCAAGGCAGCCTATGCCGGGGCACCGATCATCGGCAGTAGCCCCTGCGACACCTCGCCGCTCGATGCCAACGAGCGCTTCGCGCGCGAGCAGGGGATTGCCGGAACGCCGGTGATCGTGCGCTCTGACGGCGCGGTAATCGAAGGCTTCCGTCCGCGCGCCGTCCTCGAGACCTGGCTCAAGGGAGCCTCTTCGTGACCCTGCTTGCCAGACCCGAACTGGCGAGCCTGCGTCGTGCGGTCGGGCGTCGCTCGAGAGGGCAGGTGCGGATACCCGCCGGCGATCTCGGTCGCGAGCTGGCTATCGCCCTGTGGCGCGATGTCGCAACCGCGTTCTCGCCGGGTAAGGGCAGGGTGCTGACCGACCAGGAATGCGCTCATCTGCGTCAACGTGCCTGGCGATTTTCGCATGGATATGTCGCCCTGTCCGATAGCCCGCTCACGCTCGACCAGGGCCTGGCCCTCTGGGCGCTTGCATGTCAGCTCGGTGAGCTTGCGACTGGCGAACCGCGCTCGCGGTTTCTCCGCGCGGCGGGCGTTGCCGCCTTCGGGCTTGCCGCGACCCAGCTCGCCGCCTGCACAACCTTTCTGGGCAGCAACGTCAAAGGCAGTTTTTCGTGCAGCGCGCCGGGCGGCACCTGCGCGCCATCGACAGTGATCGACGACCAGGCATTGAGCCTGATCCAGAACGCGCGGCCCATGGTGCCCGAAACCCGGTTTCCCGCAGGACCGACCTTCGAGGGGCAACCCCGGCGTTCCAGCACCAGGACCTCCGCCAGCGGGCAGGAAGGCCGGGGCAGACTCGCCGCCGTGCGCCCTGACCTGGTCCATCGCGAGCGCAGGGTGCTCAAGGTCGTGTTTCCTTCCTATGTCGATGGTGCGGGCAATTTCCATGAACCGCGTGTCGTCCACACGGTCGCCGACGAAGGCGGGTGGATGCAGCTTTCCGCTGTCGCGCCGACCCCGGTACTGGCAACATCAGGCACCGGCCCTTCGATCCCCGAAGCGTCCGCCGCAATGCCCGCCGGGTCTGTTGAGCCGACCCTGGCGGCTAGCGGGCTTGCACCCGCCGGACCTCCAGACCCCCGTGTTGTTGCCGCTGCCCGGGCAAGAGGCACCGCCGCGCGCACCGCCAACCCGATCGATGCGATCAAGGCCGAAGTCGATGCGCGCCTTGGCCAGAGTGCCAAAGCGCCCGGTGGACTTATGGCATCACCTGGACTCGCCGCATCGCCTGCAGATGTGCAGCCCGCAGAGGGCACTGCGGAGCAAGCAGCCTCGCGTCCTAAAGGGGCATCGCAGCCTCCTGCGACCGGCGAGGCCACATCGATCAACCCGCCCGCATCCTTTCCCGCCGTCGAGGAGGATTGATAGCCATGGCGCGGCGCGGTTTCTGGGAGAGCTTTCTCGATCTCGTCTTCGGCGAAAGCGCGCGGCCCGAGGCCGAGCGCCCGCTGCTTGGCGCACCGATGCTGTCGAACTGGCTTCCCTACCGCAGCTACGACGCCAAGGCGCGGATGTTCATCAACACCGAGTCGATCGGGTTCATCCTCGAACTCGCGCCGATGATGGGCGCCGACGAGCGCAGCGGTGAAATCCTCACGCAGTTCCTCTCCGACGCTGTGCCGTCGGGCTGCGAGATCCAGCTGATCCACTGGCAAAGTCCCTCGGTGGGTGAGCGCATCGCCGACTGGGTCATGCCGCGCGTTGCCGCCAAGGGGGTCTATGGCCGTGCAGCCGAGCACCGTGCACGCTGGCTGCGGCGCGGGGCATGGATGTCGATCTCGCGCGACGCGCCCTTCTACCTGCGTTCGCACCGCGTGATCCTCTCGGTCGGAGCCTCGCTGCGCTCGTCAACTGGGGCCGACGCATTATCGACCGTGCGCGAAAGCCTGATGGGGACCTTGCAGGCGCTTTCGATCCCCGCACGCGAAATGGGTCCGGTCGAGCTTATCGCTTTCCTCGATGATTTCCTCTGTCCCTCGGTCGACAATGCCGACCGGCCCGAACACTATTCCGAACTCGATCCGATCAATGTCCAGTGCATCCGCCGCGACCTCGAAACAAGGATCACGCCAGAGCGGATCGTTCTCAGAACCGAGCGCTTTCGCCCCACTGGGGAGAAGCATGACGGCGTCCCCGTCATCGGCGAGGTTGTGCCCGACGCCTTCGACTGGCGCTTCTTCGGAGTGCGGCACTTGCCCAAACAGTGGGCGCCCTGGGACGTGCAGAAGATCATCGGCGACATGGTCAACGACAAGCTGCGTTTCGGCTGCAATGTCATGACCGTGCTGGCGCTGGCTTTCCAGGACGAGGAGGCGGTCGCCTCGCGCACCGGGCTCAAGGTCATGCGCACAACCAGCCTGGCGGATTCGCGATCCGCGCGCTTCCTGCCCCAGCTCTCCGATCAGCGCGACGAATGGCAATATGTGCAATCCGAGATCCGCCAGGGCCGCAAGCTGGCGCAGGTCTACTACGGCGTCGGCGCGCTCTCCCCGCTCGGCAAAGGCGACGTCAACGAGCGGCTCGTGAAGTCGGTCTACAAGGCTGCCGGTTGGGACCTGATCGACGAGCGCTACCTCCAGGTGATGGGACTGCTTGCCGCGATGCCGTTGTCGTTGCCCAACGGGCTTTCCGCCGACCTGAAGCGCATGAAGCGTTTTCGCACCATGCTCACCACCACCGCCGCAGCGATCGCGCCGGTCCAGGGCGAGCCGCTGGGCGGGACGATCCCGCATGTCCTGCTGGTGGGGCGGCGAGGGCAGCCCTTCTTCTGGTCGCCGTTCCAGAACCAGGCGGGAAATCACAATGTCGCGGTCTTCGGCAAGTCGGGTTCGGGCAAATCGGTGTTCCTGCAGGATGTCTGCGCCGCGATGTCGGGCGCAGGCGCCAAGGTCATTGTCATCGACGACGGCCGTTCGTTCGAACACATGGCGAAAGCCTTCGGCGGCGCCTTCGTCGAGTTCCGTTTGTCTGCAGGCTTCTCGCTCAACCCCTTCGACATGATCGATGCCGCGGCGCTCACCGACGATGCGGACGGCGAGGACTACGAGGTCGAATGCCTTGCCATGCTCAAGGCCATCGTCGGGCAGATGGCGCGCCAGCAGGACCGGCTCTCGGACACCGAGCGTGGGCTTATCGATTCGGCGGTGAGTTCAGTCTGGCGCGAGCATCAGCGCGAAGGGACCATCGACCACGTCGCTGCCGCGCTGCGCGCTTTGCCATCGCCCTTCGCCGGCGATCTCGCCGATGCGATGGCGCCATTCCTGAAAGGGGGCACTTACGGGCGCTTCTTTACCGGGGCCTGTTCGATCGATCTTTCTGCCGGGCTCACCGTGTTCGAGCTTTCGGACCTTTCCTCGAAGCCCGAACTGCGCTCGGTCGCGCTTACCGCGCTCATGTTCCTGACGCTTCGCGTCATGCGCGATCTCAACCGCTCGGTGCCCAAGCTCACGATGATCGACGAGGCCTGGCAGCTCCTGGGTGGCGGGCAGATGGGCCAGGCGATCGAGACCTATGCGCGCACCTGCCGCAAATATGGCGGGGCGCTCGTTACCGCGACGCAATCGCTCAACGATTTCTACAAGTCCGAGGGCTCGCTGGCGGCGCTGGAAAACTCAGACTGGTCGGTGGTGCTCCAGCAGAAGGAAGAGACGATCAACGATCTCGCGCGCCACCAGCGCTTCGAGATGGACCGCTATACCGAGACCCTGCTGCGGTCGCTGAAGCGCAACGGCACAGAATATTCCGATGTGCTCATCAAGGGTCCGGAAACGCTCTGCGTTGGCCGCCTCGTGCTCGATCCTTATTCGGCAACGCTCTATTCCTCGAGCCCGCGCGTGTTCTCCGCGATCGAGGAGCTTGTGAAGAGCGGGATGGCGCTGCCCGATGCAATCGAGCGGATTGCCTTTCCCGACTTCGTTCCGCCCGAACCGGGTGCGCCCGATTTTCATGAAGGCGAAGTTGCAGGCGGCTTCCAGCAGGAGGCGGCAGAATGAGCGTGCCTGTCGCTCCTGCGCGGACCGCCGCACGAGAGCGCTGGTGGGCGAGGGCCTGCTATGTGACGCTCAGGCTTTGTGGGTGGCTCGCGGTCTGCGTGGCGTTCGTTGCGGCATGCTGGGCGCTGTTCTTTGCCGCGCTTGGCGAGTTCACTTTCGCAGGGCTGGTGCTTCATCTCGACAATTTCGCGGACCGCTACATCAGCGCCGATCCGCTGCGTCAGGCCGCGTTTCGCGCGCAGTTCTGGCTCGCTTCGGGCGCGGTGTTCCTCGTTGTCGCGGTGCTGCGCCTGCCCGTGCTTATCCAATCAATCGCACCCAGCAAGGAGAGGCCCGATGGCCAGGAACACGCCGCCGGCCGGTAACGGGCCGCTGTTCGATGACAGGTCCGAAGAGGGGGCTGATGCATTGGCGTCGAAGCCCAGGCGCCGCGTGCCGCGCAATCTTGGCCTCGTCCCGGTCGCGCTTGTGGTCGCACTGGTTGGAACGGGCCTGTGGGGCGCGTGGGTGACGAAGGAACTGCTAGCCGATTCCGCCCTGCCGCCGATCGCCAAGGTTCAGCTCTCCACTATCGTCGGCGAATATGTCCAGGCGCAGGCGCGCTCGGCAACCCCGCCCGACCAGGTGACCGCCGAGACCCGCGCATTCATGGCCGAGATCGAGCGCAACCTGAAAGCGCGCGGGGCTCATGGCCAGACTGTGCTGGTGGGCGAGGCGGTGCTCGCCGGCGACGTTCCCGACATCACCGCCGATCTGCGCCGCGAGATCTATGCCAGGGTCAAGATGCCGCAGCCTGCTGCGGCCGATGCCGGCGACGTCATGGGCGCCATGCGGGCTGCCATCGCCGCGCCCGCCGGGGAGGCTGGGTCTGGCATTATCGGAGGGGCGGCCAATGCCCCCGTCAACTGAACACTCGCACCAGGTCCGGCGCTGGCTGGCGATCGGAGGCCTGGGGCTATGCCTTGCCGGGAGCTCAGCGCTCGCCGCCTGGCGCGACGAGCATGTGCTGCTCATCAACACCACGCAGTCGCTGCCCAACTGGGCATTCTGGGTCGACCGCAGCCGCGTTCCCCAGCGCGGCGACTTTGTTGTGTTCAATCCGCCGCGCACGCCGCTAATCGTTGCGCATTTCGGCAAAGCACCGGCACCTTTCGCAAAGCGCGTGCTTGGCATGCCGGGCGATTTCGTCACGCGCGACGGGTCCGTGGTGCGGATCGACGGACGCGAGGTCGCAAGGCTCAAGGCCTTCAGCAAGCGCGGTGAGAAGCTCGTGCCCGGTCCAGTGGGGCGCATCCCCGAGCATTGCTATTACGTTGGCACCGCGCATGCCGACGGGTTCGACAGCCGCTATTCCGATGTGGGCTTTGTCTGCCGGGACAGGATCGTTGGCACCGGGGACTCGGTGCTGTGAGCCTGCGCCGTCGCCTTGTGCTCGGTATGGGACTTGGTTTGGCGGCAGGCTGGCCTGCGGCGTCCATGCTGCAGGCCGCCGACCATGGCCAGATGGGCCAGACTTTCCCGATCATCGAGGAAGACCTGCTCGCCACCATCGAAGCAAGGCTGAGGACGCTCGAAGCTTCGGGCCAGATCGAAGACCTGCAACGGCGGATGCAGCAGCAGGCGACGATGAGCGTGCGGCGACCAAAACCGGTTGCGGGACTTTCGGCAGCAAGCGAGCGGCGACAATGGCTGTTCGATCCCTCGATCGTGCTCGAAGCCGATATCCGCGATGCCGAGAACAATCTGATCGCTACACGCGGCACGCGGGTCAACCCGCTCGACCATGTCTCGCTCGGACAGGACCTGGTCTTCATCGATGGCACGGTTCCGGCGCAGATCGACTGGGCCGTGCGCGAGCATAGCGCCCAGACCGCCAAGATCATCTTTGTTGCCGGCTCGCCGTTCGACATGATGAAGCCGCACCAGCGCCGGTTCTGGTTTGACCAAGGTGGCCGTCTGACGACGCGTTTCGGCATCCGCCACACGCCTGCCGTGGTCACATCGGCGGGCAAGGCGCTGCGGATCACCGAAGTCCCGCTTGGGGGCAAAGGTGGCGCGACATGACCCATCCGCTGCTCGCGTTCATGGCCACACCTATGGCTGACCCCGAGACCCGAGCGCTGAGGCGGATGCGACATACATGGGTCCTGCTTTGCGCGGCGCTCATTCTCGCTGTGGCCCTCAATCCAGCAAGCGTCTCTCTCTTCGGTCCTTGGGGCGCTCTGCCGGCGCTGCTGCTCCTGATGGCGACGCCCATCGTCGGCATGATCTACTGGCGCGCCAAGACAAGGGCAGATGCCGCCTGGAACCGGTCCGATCACCCGAAAGGCGAGGCATGATGCGCCTGCCACGCTTCTTCGTCGCTCTGTTCGCTGGCTTGGCGCTCGTGGGGCTAGGCGCCGCACCCGCGCGCGCTTCGGTTACCTGCCATGGCAAGTTCGTCAATCCGATCACCGACGTGTGCTGGTCGTGCCTGTTTCCGCTTTCGATCGGCGGGCTCGCCATCTGGAAAGGCTCGCGGCCCGATCCCAAAAACCCTTCGTTTCCCTTGTGCGCCTGCGGCTCGCCGATCCCGCGCATCGGCATCTCAGTGGGGTTCTGGGAACCCGTGCGGCTCGTCGATGTCACCAACAAGGCGTGGTGTTTTCCCAATCTTGGCGGCATCCGGCTCAACCCCGGGTTCGATATTGGTAACGGCCATGTCCAGGGCCGCAGCCAGGTCGGCGGCAAGACGCAGAATTCCTCGCAGTGGCAGGCCCACTACTATGTCTATCCGCTGCTCTACTGGATGGAGATCCTCACCGACTTCCTCTGCTTCGAACAGACCACATTCGATGTCGCCTATGTAACCGAGCTCGATCCGCTCTGGCAGGATTCCGCGCTCACCTCGATCATCAATCCTGAAGTCGCGCTCTTCGCCAATCCCGTCGCTACCGCCGCATGCGCCGCCGACTGCGTGGCCGCAACCGCGCGGCTTCCGATCGACCAGATGTTCTGGTGCGCGGGCTGTAACGGGGGGATGTATCCGTTGAACGGCCATGTCGCCGCTCACGTCACGCCGGTTCAGGCCTCGCGGCTCGTGGCCGAACGCAAGCTCTACAAGATGCACCGCGAAGCGCTTGCCTGGGGGACGATGGGGTCCAAGGCGCTGTGCCACAAGTACCTCATGCCGGTGATGCGTAAGCAGCAGTACCGGCTGCAGATGACCAACCCGATCCCGACCGTCAAAGGCAGATACGCCTGCGCGCCGATCGGGGCGACCACAATCATTCCCCACACGGGCAAGTCCTTTCCGGTCAAAGGCGAGGATTTTGGCTACCTTGTGTGGAGGAAGCGAAATTGCTGCGCATTATGAACAGGTTACGTCACCTTATCGGAGCCTTCCGCACCTCCAGACTGGCCGCTGTCGCCGCCTTCCTGGCGCTTGCGGGGATCTCGGCGGGATTGGCGCGCACCGCCGCACAAACGGTGGAAGGCCTTGATCTCGACGCCATCAAGGCGCGCGCCGGCGAGCAGACCAGCGAGGCACAGGACTTCGTCGACGCGCTTGCGGGCCGCGAAGCCGCGCATGCGCGCGATGCCGAGGAATTGCGCGAGGATGCGTTGGCCGCGATGCAAGACATCGATCCCGCCAGCCTGCCCAAAGGCCCTGCAGGTCCGGTCGATTTCGACGCAATCCTTGAAGGCGCGGCCGCCAATGCCAGCGCTCCGATAGGCGAGGGGCCGCTGTTCGTGGTCTTCGCCAGCCTCTCGATGCCCGAGGCCTCACTCTCGCGCCTGATCGCCGACACCAGCGCGGCGGGCGGCGTGGTCGTCTTTCGCGGATTTCCCAAAGGCAGCACGCGCGCGTTCGCCGAAGGGCTGAAGCGTGTCATCACCGACGAGCGCCAGGAAGCCCATATCGCCATCGACCCACGCCTGTTTCGCGCGTTCTCCGTCAGTGCAGCGCCGACGTTCGTCGTCGCAAGCCGCGCCTATGAGCTGTGCGACGGGTTCGATTGCACCTCTGCCGTTCCCGATCACGACCGCATGAGCGGCAATGTCAGCGTCGACTATGCGCTCGAACGCTTTGCCAGGGGGCGCGGGCCCGGTGCCGGAGTGGCGGGAATCGCGCTTGCCAACCTGCGCAAGGCGAAGTGACATGGCAGGGGCGGCAGAACTATCTGGCCGGACGCGCCCGCTGATCGCGGGCCTGATCCTCGCCTGCCTGCTCGTCGCTGCCAGTCCGGCGCAGGCCCAGGTCTATATCCCGCCGCCCGACGATCTGATCGAGGACCTGCCGGTCCTGCCTCCTGCCGGCGAGCTACCCTTGCCGCAACCGCTGCCGCCACCGCCTCCCGCGCCTGAAACGATGACAGCGCAGCAGGCGAAGGCCGAAGCCCGCGCCGCGGGGTCAGCGCTGCGCGAGAATTACCAGGACCTGACGCAGGCAGCAGGCGCGGCGGCGCAGGTGCCGGGCTATGATGCTACGTATCCCGGGCTCACGCAGTATTACGATAATCCCGGCGAGATGTATGCTGCGGGCGCGGCGCAAGGTTACAATAGCGAGGCCTACCGAACGGCCAATTCGACATCGCGCCCGGTGGTCGATGTCACCCGAGGCGACATGGCGCGTGCAACCGCGATCGAAGCTGACCCGGACGCTTATCTCGATGGGGTCAGCGCCGACGGTTCGACCGGGGACTGCACACCGCTGCCGCCCGGTCCCGGAACGCCCAACAGCGCTGAGTGGACCTGCCATGTCGGCTCGAAGGTCATCGAGGAAACCAAAAGCTGCACCAGCAACCTTGTCGTGACCGAGTGGAGCGCGCTTACCTACCAGTACCTCTGCGCGATTTCGGGAACGTTCAATGGCTGCTCGGCGCTTTCCGGCAATGGCCAGTGCCGGCGCACCTCCAGCTATCCCGTTCCCGATTACGGCATCACTATCGACTATTACGACTGCAGCAGCGCTGTAACCGATCCAAACATTTACCTGCTGGGCACCGTCCCCGCGCCGCCGCCTGCCGGCGCCTTCGAAGTCGTCAGCCACATCTATCGTTGCAACAATGACGGTCTGAGCGCTGCGCTGACCTACGATCCGGTCACCAGCTTTCCGCTCGAGTACGTCACCGGGCTCCAGCATTGCGGCGCGATCGGTTCGCAGCCTTCCTGCACCCGCACGACGGCAGGCACCGCAGGCCTTGCCGAGCGCGACTTGTGCAAGACCTGGGACTTTATCGGCGATCCGCTCAATGGCGGATATCTGACCTGCATCGAGCCTGCCGCACCCGAGCAGGTCTGGTCGTGCAGCGCCAGCATCGCGGGGTTCACGCCGGAAATCTCGACCTCGAAATGGTTTACCGAGAGCTGGACCACTTCGGGCTGTCCCAATGATCCGGTCGCCTGCGAGCTCAAAAGCGAGGTCTGCACCGCGCCAAACCAGACCCGGACGATTGCAGGCGTCCAGGTGACGCGGCCCTGCTGGCAGAAGAACCGCTCGTACTTGTGCCAGCGGATCGTCGGGGGCGCCAACGATTGCCCGAGCCTTGAAGCCAATAGCTCCTGCACGCTCGCGCGCGAGTCCTGTCTCGACGATCCGCCTGCTGCCAATGGATCATGCGGGGTGACCGAACGGACTTATTCCTGCCCGATTCCCGGCACCACGCCCGAGCCGGTGCAATACATTTGCGGCGGCGATGTCTATTGCCTCAATGGCGAATGCGAGACAATCGAGCGCGAGGCCTCCGACGAGTTCAAGGATGCGGCCGTCGCCCTGAATGCCCTCGGTCAGGCCAGTGCCGAGTTCGACGAAGCCACGCTGACACTGTTTCGCGGCACGCGCGAGACCTGCTCGCACAAGCTCTTCGGGCTCTCGAACTGCTGCTCGGGAAGCGGCGTACCGCTGCTCACACCGCTGCTATGCTCCCCTGCCGAAGTGCTGCTCGACCAGAAGGACGATGCGGGCCTATGCCACAAAGTCGGGTCTTATTGCTCGTCCAGTTTCCTCGGCATCTGCAAAACGAGGAAGCAGGTCTACTGTTGCTTTGAATCGAAGATCAGCCGCATCCTCCAGGAACAGGGGCGCCCCCAGCTCGGCAAGCCCTGGGGCAAGCCCAAGACCGAGACCTGCGAGGGCTTCACCGTCTTCGAGTTCCAGCGGCTCGACCTTGCGATCATGGATTTTTCCGAAGTCTACGCCGAGTTCGTCGAGGCCGCGAAGCTTCCCGATGAGGCCGCCACGCTCGTCGAAATCCAGCGCAAGATCGAAGCCTATTACGCGAGCCACCAGCCATGAGCCCCCAGGAGGTCAGGAACCGATCATGATCAACGCCAGGACCATCCCCGTCGTCGCCGGCATTGCCGCCAGCCTCTCCTTCAGTCTCCTCGTCCCGGTTGGCGCTCATGCGTCCAGCGGCGACGGGATCGAGGTCGAGCAGGCCGGGGACAGCTTCTACTGCGGCGAGCGCAAGCTCGGCACGTGGTTCTATTGCGAGGATCCAAAGCCCGAGACCGGCAGCCCCGAGAGCGCCCCGCAAGTCCCGGCGCGCGAGCGCCTCGCGGCAATCTCAACTGCGCTTGAGGAATTGAAGGCGCGCGCGATTCTCGAGCCCACCCCTGAGAATGTGACCGCATACGTGCGCTTCCAGCGCGAGCAACTCGACCGCTCCTCGCTGTTCGCCGATGTCTGGCAGCGCGCGCTCTGGCAGGACCCGGGCCTCGACTATACGCTCCAGCGCCCGGTCTCGACGCTTGGCAAGCGGGCCTGGATCGACCAGCGCAAGACCGACCGCGATCTTGCCATGTCCCGGCTCTCGCAGCGCTACGGTGTGTTCTACTTCTATGCCTCGAGTTGCGGGGCCTGCGAGATCTTCGGGCCGATCCTCAAATCGGTGAGCGACAAGTTCGGGCTTGCCGTGCTCGCGGTCTCGATGGACGGCGGGCCTACGGCCTCATTTCCCGAGTACGTCGTCGATGCCGGGCAATACGAGCGGCTCGGGCTTGGCAACGACCGTCAGGTGCCCGCGCTGGTGCTGTTCGACTCTGTGACCAAACGGCCCATGCCGATCGGCTACGGTATCCTGTCGCAGGACGAGATCATGGACCGGGTGTTTCAGCTCACGCAGGTCCGGCCCGGGAGCGACTACTGATGCGCGCGCGGATACTTCATGCCTCGCGCCGCGCAATCGCTATGGTGCTTACCGCTTCGCTTGTGCTGGCAGTGCCGGTTCCCGCCTTGGCCGGGGTCGAAAGCGAGATGCAGAGCTTCATGACCGAAATGGGTGCGCAGGCCAATGTCACCGGGCCATCAGCCTATCAGGGCCAGTCGGCGGGTTACTATTCGGGCGGGGCGATGTGGGCGCGGTTTCCGCAAAAGAATATCCAGCCCTTCAATCTCCAGTTGCCGCATGCGCGTGCCGGGTGCGGGGGCATCGACCTCTTCGCCGGATCGTTCTCGTTCATCAACACCGCCGAACTCGTCGCGATGCTCAAGGCCACCGCCAACAATGCGTTGGGCTTCGCCTTCAAGCTCGCGATCGACACGATTTCGCCCGAGATCGGCAAGGTCATGGATGAGCTGGCGCAGAAAGTGCAGCAGATGAACCAGATGAACATTTCGTCGTGCGAGACCGCGCAGGCGCTGGTCGGCGGGCTCTGGCCCAAGACCGATACCGCATCCTCGGTCGTCTGCGAGGCGATCGCCAACAGCCAGGGTGCGGTCGCCGACTGGGCCCGAGCGCGCCAGCAGTGCAACAATGGCGGAGAGCGCGAGGCGCTGAAGGCGGGCAATTCCGATCCCGACATGCAGGATCAGGCCGGGATGCCGAACAACTACACCTGGGAGGCGCTGGGCAAGAAATACGGCGGGTTCGACACCCAGTTCCGCGAATTCCTGATGACGCTGGTCGGCACGGTGATCTACGATCCGGCCGGAAACGGCGGCAAGCCGCGCGTCCAGTTCATCGGCCCGGCTGACTCGGCGCTCATCAGCGCCATGCTCGATGGCACTTCGGCCGCGCCGCACAAGGTCTGGTCCTGTGGTTCCGACACCACCAAATGCATGAACCCAACCGAGACCGCGCTGGTGATCGGCCCCAATGCGGCGCTCAAGGCCAGGGTGCGCGCGCTGATCGAATCGATGGCCTTGAAGGTGCGCGATCCGGGCGCTTCGCTCACCCCTGCCGAAGTCCAGCTGCTCGGCATGGCAAGCGTTCCGGTCTACAAGATCGTCACCGTCAGCGCAGCGGCCGAGTTCGGCATCACCGCACAGGAGATCAACGATCTTTCCGAAATCGTTGCAATCGACCTTGTCACCACCATGACCATGCGTTTCATCGACATGGCGGTGAACGCGCGCTCGGACTTCAACGGGGCGGATGCCGACAGCTTGCGCGAATGGCGCGAGGGGCTTTACGAGACCCGGCGCAACTTTCTGGGCTTGTCCGCGCGCACCTCGCAGCGCTTCGACCAGACCTTCGCGCTGATCCAGCGCACGCAGATGATGGAAAAGACCCTGCGTTCGCAGCTCTCGCCGCAGATGTCGGCAGCGCTCAGGTTCTCGCGCACGCTCAACCAGCAAGTCCAGTAGGGGCGGGCCAGGGAGATGCTTGAGGTCTTCACCGTCGGGGGCGGCGAGTATCTCGTCCAGACCTTCAACGCTGTCGCCGCCTGGACCGGCTCTGGCGGGTTCAAGGCGCTGATCCGCGTTTGCATGGTGATGGGCCTGATCTATGCCCTGCTCATCACTGCGATGGACCTCGACTGGCGCGCGTGGTTTCGCTGGTTCGTCCAGTCGACGCTGATCTACCTCGTGCTGATGGTGCCGACCGTCACGGTCAAAGTCACCGACCGCATCAATCCCGGCCTTGCGCCCGCGACCGTCGCCAACGTGCCGATTGGCCTGGGGGTCATGGCCTCGTTCACCAGCCAGGTGAGCGATTACCTCACGCGCACCGCCGAGACGGTCTTCGTCATGCCTGCCGCGCTCAACTATTCAACCGGCGGGTTCGTCTATGGCGCCAGGCTGTGGGACAAGGTGCGTGGCTTCGAAATTCGCGATCCCGTCTTCAAGGCGAACCTCGATGGCTATCTCAAACAGTGCGCCTATTACGATATCCTGCTCGGGACGAAGAGCCTTCGGCTGCTTTCGGAATCCACTGACCTGTGGGCCGATCTCGGGGTCAATGCCGCGACCAACCGCGGCATGAAATTCCTGACCCAGACCGGCGGCGGGGCGGTCGATATCGAGGGCAGGACCTGCGCCGAGGCCTGGGGGCTGCTCGACGCGCAGTGGGACGCAGCGATCAACGCCTATGCGCTGCCCTTCGCGCATTCGATGTATCCCAAGCTCACCCAGGCTGCCGCCGGCGCACGGCTCGCCGCTGACGTGCCGGTAGTCGCGCAATTGCTCACCGGCACCGCCATGACCAGAAACCAGTTCTTCAAGCAGAAGAGCGTGGTCGATGCCTTCGAGGCCGCCCAGCTCGACTTCGGCAATGCCGACAGCGATTCCTTCGCACTCCAGCGCGCCGATGCCCAGACCCGCAACGCCATGACCACCACGGCCGAGCAGGGGCTGATCTGGATTCCGGTGCTGAACGTCGTGCTGACGGTCGTGTTCTACGCGCTCTTCCCGATCGTCTTCCCGCTCCTGCTGTTCCCGAAAAGCGGCATCGCGACGCTCAAGGGCTACTTCGCCGGCTTCTTCTACCTCGCCGCCTGGGGACCGATCTACGTCCTCATCCACATGTTCATCATGGACCGGCTGACCGCACAGACCAATGCGGCGGCGGCGGGCGGGATTGCGCTCGCCAACTGGGCGGGGATCGACGCGGTCAACCAGGACGTCGCGACGATGACCGGGTTCCTGATGATGTCGGTGCCCGTGCTCGCGCTCATGGTCATGCGCGGCACCATGTCGGTCGCCTCGAACATGGGCTCGATGCTCAGCGCGCCGCAAGGGGCAGCCGATGCTGCCGCGCTCGAGCGGACCACCGGCAACTACACATTCGGCGATGTCAGCCATGGTAACTTCAACGCCAACAACCGCCAGATGGCGCAGTGGAACCAGGCCCCCAATCTGGCCTTGGGTGCAAGCCACATGGGCCTCAGAAGCGACGATGGCGCCATGACCCATGCCTATGGCAGCGGCGCGCGGGTGTTCGACACCAGCGGGGCAATCTCGCAGTTGCCGTTCAAGGCTTCGATGACGCGCGGCTATGCCAGCGATTTGCGCAATCAGGGCCAGTGGTATCTCAATGAGGCCGACCGGATCGAGAACGGCACCTCGGCGAGCTGGAGCAGCACGCGCGGGACCTTCGGCAGCGCGGTCAGCGCCAGCAGCCAGGTGACCGGAAGCCGCAGCGAACGCGGGTCACGCGCGTCCGACACCCACAATGTCGGCGGCAATGTCATGGTCGAAAGCTCGGCCGGCAAGTCGACGCGCGAGGTGACCAACGACGATCTGATCCTCCGGCAGGGGAACAGTCGTTCGAGCGGGAATTTCTCGACGAGGACCTTTGGTACGAGCGCCTCTCTGACGGGCACCGGGACAATCGGGACCCCGCTCGAGGGCGCCATCGGGAGCGGCGTCTCCGCTTCCGCCTCCGCTGCCATATCCGGTCGCAAGGAGACCGGCGACAGCGCGAGCGTAAACACCGAGCGGTCAGCAACGAACCAAATCACCCGCGGCACCGACAAGTCCGAGGATGTCAGCAGCCGCGTCGTCGTCAGCGGCAACAGCGGCGACGTCCAGTCTTCGGGCACGTTCAGTCAGAGCTCCGACTACACCGATGCCAGCCAGAGCCGGACCAACAGCGAGGGCTCCGACTGGCGGGTCTCCGAAGCCGAGGAACGCCGCGCCGCCGCCGCGCGCTACCGCGAGATCGGCAGCCGGATGATGAACGAAGCGAGCTATGCCCAAAGCCACGGGTTCCAGGTCTCGAGCGACATGTCGAACCTGATCCAGGATCGATACGAGGCGCTGCAGCGTGAACACCCCGAGTGGCACTTGCCCGACATTGCCAATCCCCGGCTCGATTACCGCGACATGGCACGGCGCGATCAGGCAATCAGCTACATCATGGATGACCTGCTGAGTGACCTCAGGAACCGCCGGATTGACGAACTGGGCGACGTCGCGGCGATCGCCGGGCAGGGCAAGCTTGGCAGCCATACCGATCTCGGCATGCCGCAAGGCGCATCGCTCCCGCCCGCCGATAGCTCGCCGTCGCTAGTCGTTTCGCCGCTCGAAGGTGGCACGCTGCTCGCGGCACCCAATGGCCCGGTCGACGGTGCCAGATTGGCGCGCGAGCTAGGTATGGGCGTCAAATCCGGGGCACGCCTCGGTCGAATGGATGGCGATCTCGTCCCTGCCATGGGGGTGGTGGCAGAAGAGGCGAGGGCGCTCGGGCTGCCGCGCCCGGTGGTAACTTCGGGGAATGACAGCAACCAGCATGCGTCCGGCTCTGCGCACTACGACAATCGCGCGCTCGACTTCCGCGGCAACAACATCTCAGACCAACAGGGAGAACAGTGGGCGGAGCGCGTGCGCGAGCGCCTGGGCCCGAATTATGCCGTCGACTTCGAAAGGTTTCCGGATAACCCTGCTCGCGATCACCTGCACGTTGCCAGGCGGCGTGGATAGCTTCAGCCGAACATATTCGACATATAAGCCAGGAAAGCTCCCAGCGCGGCCATGATCACCGCCAAGGGAAGAGCCAATGGGTAGTTCCCCGAACGACCCCCTCCCCGAAAAGTCGGGAGCGGTTGGCCGGTTACATGATCGAAGTGACCCGGGCGGGGATACAAGGGTTGGCCATCGAGTCCGTAACGATTGTGGTCCATGGCGGGGCTCCTTGCGCTGGCAGGATCATATCCGGTTCTCGCCGGATTTTCAATGATCTGCCAGGAAAAGGGAAAGCCCTCCGCACCCATTTCGAACCTCCGCACTCCTCGCCGCGAAGCGCCGATCAACTCGACCGGATCGGCGGAAATGCGGAGAATAGAGCGGCTATTCTCCGCAACATGTGAGGTGCAAAAATACAGAGAGTCCGGTCGAACCAAGGTGGGAACCTTGACAATGTAAGAATTATTCCTTACCTTAATCCCCGACATGGAGAGCATCATGGCGATCTCACTCGAAGAAATCAGCACCATCACCGCCAAGGGTCAAACGACGATCCCCAAGGCTGTGCGTCAGGCGCTTGGCGTCGACTATGGCGGCCGCATTGCCTTTCGCGTGAGCGATGGGGGGGTTACCGTCTGCCGGGCCGACGACAACGAAGATCCGGCAATCGACAGCTTCCTGAACTTTCTGGCGGCCGATCTGAAGCGTCATCCCGAGGCCGTGAAGGCGCTTGGCCCCGAATTGGCAGCGCGCATCACGGCGCTCACCGCCGATGTTCCGGTCGATCTCGATGACGCGATCGATGGCGACGTCGCCCTTTGAAGAAGAAACCCATTCCTGAAGGGCTGACGGTCAACGGTTGGACGCTTTACGCTCATCCGCTTTTTCTCGAACAGCTTGAGAAGTTGACGCTCGCGGTTGAACGCGCCCGCGAGAAGGATCCGGGTGGATACGCGTCGACTGCCAATGCCAAACTTCTGGCAGCGCTCCGCAAACTGATGTTCGAGGTGATCCCCATCGATCCCGCTCGCCCAGAGTTCCGCCAGGGCGGGACGCTGGGTCCGGGGCGCAAGCACTGGTTTCGGGCAAAGTTCGGAAATGGCCGCTTCCGCCTGTTCTTCCGCTATTCGACCGCAGCGAAGATCATCATCTTCGCGTGGGTCAACGACAGCGACACGCTTCGCACCTATGGTGCGAAGACCGATGCCTATGCCGTGTTCAAGTCCATGCTCGAGAAGGGCAACCCGCCCGAGGATTGGGAGGCTCTGCTGTGGGCAAGCCGGACACTTACGGAAAGCTGATCTGAGTGCCTCAGGCGCCGTCCTGTATCTCGACGTATTCGACCTCGATCCGGTCGACCTC
Organism: Croceicoccus naphthovorans; assembly: GCF_001028705.1. NCBI lineage: Bacteria > Pseudomonadati > Pseudomonadota > Alphaproteobacteria > Sphingomonadales > Erythrobacteraceae > Croceicoccus > Croceicoccus naphthovorans. The sequence goes on from NZ_CP011772.1 coordinate 73,358, forward strand.
GACGATGCGCCCGCGCACGCGGACGCGCCCCTTCAGCCCATTGGCAGTGGTTTCATCGACAAATCCGAGCCGCCAGCACATCCCGTCATCGTCGCGCAGGATCGGCCCGCGCGCACCGGGTTCAATAGTGCCGTCGTGGAACCTGGAGGCGTGGGAGCGGGATGACATCATGGGCCTTGGCGCGTGCAGTCTTGCTGGAGGATACCGTCCGGAGCACGGACGGTGCCTGCCGCTGATAGCCGATCGAGCAAATATTGCCCAGTGCCGGCTTGCGTGAACAATTGGCGCGGACCGGTGGGAGGCGGCCCGGACCGCGCCTTCTGGTCAGGCCAGGATCGCTTCCTCGACGCAGTCGATGCAGTCGTGGTTGCGGGCCTGGCTGGCAGAACTGGGGCGAGGCTCTGTGACCTTTTCAGGACAATCCTCGCAAGGCGGCGGCGCATCGGATGGGACAGGGCGCTTCATCGCCTTGACCCGCGCCTTCAGCACTTCCACCGGTTCGCGCGTGGTCGCGCCAGCCTTCGTGCCCATTTCGGCCGACAGGGCATCAGCGACGCGCTGCACTCCCTGTGCGCGCACCGAGGCGATGGAGATGCCGGGATCGGCCGCAGCCTGGGCATTGCTCGAAACAGGCGAGGAAGCGAGGGCAGGTTGAGCGCCAAGGGCAAACAGCGCGAGCGACAGGTAAATCTTCATGGGTGATCTCCTCATTGGTTAGAAAAAGCCGGTCCGGCGACCGTAGGAGAGGTCGCTGGTTGCAGAATCCCCGAGCGCCGACCGGCGCACGCTCAAGGTCACGCCGCGCCCGCGCACCGCGCGCAGATGCAGGTCGCGAACATCGATGCCATTGCGCTCGGCCCAGTCCTGAGCGTCGCGTTCGTTGGCAAAGTCGCCGATTTCCTGATGGTCATAGGACATGGGTCTCGTCCTCCCTGGTCATGGGTGAAGCATCTCGCGGGCGCGGGGCTGGGGCCACGGGGCAAAGCGCAACGAAGGCCGCGGCGAGCGCCACGGCCGCGATGGCGGCAAGCGCCAGACTCTCGACCTCGCGGTCGGCAACGACACTGGCGAGCACCGCCAGCCAGACAAGTGCCGCCTGGCAGCCATCGAACAGGCGCATGCGCCGCTCGCGCGAAAGCAAGGACAGGGGCCTCACAGGTCCAGTCCCAGCGATTTTTCCGGGACGGGGAGCTGGCGCACCGTCGGCGCTGCGACCGGGCCAAGGACAGCATCGAGCTTCGCCTTCAGTTCCGGGCTCATCCTGAGTTCGGGGAGCTGGCGAGGCTCGATCGGGTTCGCGGGCCGCGCGTCAACCTCGAGCCTGCCGACCGTCTCGAGCGCCGAGGTCTTGTTGCCCGGCGTCCGGTCGAGCTGAAACTTGAGCGCCTCGAGGTCGTTGGTCACGACCCGCATGTCGTCCGTCGCGCGGGTATTGAGCACGTTTTGGGTACGCTGGGTGGCGAGGTTGCGCTGCCTTGAAGAGATCACCTCGATTGCCTGGGCCTGGGTCATGCCCTGCGCCATGTGCGCATTGAGCGCATAGCCCAGGTCAAGCCGCCGCAGCATGGGATCGCTGGAGGCGAGAGTCATCTGCCGCTTGTCGGCAAGCTCAAGCGTCACGGCTTGCCCAGTTGCCGAGACGACCGTCGCATAGGTCGACTTGGCGATGTCACGGGCGGCATCCTTTTCGCGCCAGAACACCGTCTCGCCGCGATGGAGGATAATGTCCTTGCGGTCGTAGAGCCCGATCCGGTCGAAACGGTGCTGCGGATCGATTCGGTCCGGATCTATGACCTTGCGCTTGCCCTCGCGCTCCAGCGTCACCTTGCCATCGCGGCCGATCGCCACCACGTCATATTCGCCGCGCCTCAGCCCCAGCTCGCGCACGTCCATCCGCGCTTCGAGCACCTGGCCGGGCCGGTAGGTCGAGGCAAAGCGCATCTCCTCGCGGGTGGCGTTGGCGCTTTGCAGGGTCGAGAAGGGGATGCCGGGGCCGGTGAGGCTGCCCTCCTTGAGCAGGCCCTGCTGCACGAGGCCGTTGATCCGGGTGCGGTCGTCGCGGCCCGCCGTGAATATCGCTGTGCGCGCGCGCTCTTCTGGGGCAAGCGACAACCAGAGGTCGGCGGCGGCCGCAATATGGTCGGCCTTGTCCTCGATCACCCGGCCGTGCGCCGCCAGGAGATCGAGCGCCAGGCCGGCATGGCCTTCGTTCGACAGGCCGGCCACCGCGAGCAGCAGCGGCGAGCCCTTCTGGCGGATGTTCTCGTCCATCCTGACTGTCGCCTGCCCGGCGGCCTGGGATACCGCGAACATCTTGCCCTGCTCGATCGCCGAGAGCTGCTGGCGGTCGCCCATGAACGGTGCCTTGGCGAGCTCTAGCCGCTCGGCGATCATGGTCAGGCTCGCCATGTCGCGCGAGGAGACCATCGAACTTTCGTCGGTGATGATGACCGTGTTCTGGAGTGCGGTGCGCGCGGTCTCGAACCGTTCGCCCTCGCCTTGCGCGGCGGGCCCGGCATAGCGGTTGACGAAGCTGGCGATGGTCCAGGCTTCGATCCCGGCCTCGCGCATCTGCTCGGCAGTCATCGCGCCCGAGCCTCCGCCGCGCAGGTCAGCAACCATCTTGTTCTGGAAGGCGAGGCCAACAAGCTTGACCCCTTCGGCGGCCAGCACCTTGTCGAGCGCTCCCAGAAGCGTCGACTTGCCCGCGCCCGCCACGCCCTGAATGTTGAGGAAGCGGTCCTTGCCCGACAGCACGGCCACGCCCGCGGCAAGCTGTCCGGCATTGAGCTGCCAGCCATCGCTAGCCGCGCGCTCGATCCCGAGTTCGCGTGCCGCCGCCTGGAGCCGCACAATAGCCACGTCGGGCGCCATGAACACCCGGCCCTTGCCGGTTCCGGCATCAATCCGGTCCAGTATCTGCTGCTCTCGCCCGAGCGCTGCGGGCGTGGTCACGAGATCGTAGTGCCCATCGAGCCGGTCGGACTTGCCGGGGATCAGATGCCCCTCGCGTACCAGTTCGCCGATCCGCAGGGCGACAGCGCCCCCTTCGAGCCCCTTGATCTGGAAGCCGAGCGCGGCGCTCAGGATCGCCTGCGGGCTGAAGGCGGCCTCGCGCTCCGAAAGGTGCCGGATCGCCGAGGCAGTGGCATGCTGGGCCTTGATCGTCTCGGCGGAAAGGAAGAGCGCGGCCGGGCCGCTGACCGCGAGCGCACTTGGCGGCCGCATGGCAGCGCTGATCCGTTCCGCGACTTCAGCAAAGGCCTGGCTCGCCGTTTCGCGCAAGGAAGGGCGGACCTGATGGGCGGTTCGCGCCACGGCCTCGGCGATGAGGGGTTTGCCGTCAAAGCCCAGTTCGGCGGCGCTGGTCTTCCAGCCTTCGACCAGCGCCGCCCGATCCTCGACTGCGAGCTTGGGGTCGCGGGTGTAGAGGGTGATCTGCTTCTTGGTGGCGAGGCGGGTCGCTCCGGTCTCGGCGATCTTCGCCTCAATCTCGTTTGCCCGGGTCGAAAACGCCTTGATGACAGCCGTAGGTACGCCCTTGATCTCGAAGGCGCCATGCTTGCCGGATGCCTCGGTCTCATAACCGAGCTTCTGGAGCTGGGCGCGGAAAGCGGCGTGATAGAACTGGCCGATTGTCGTGTTGTTCTTCCAGATCTCGCCGTTCCACAGCGCCTTCCAGTTGCCCTTGAGGTCGCGGGTAAGATTGGCGACGACGGCGTGAATGTGCCCCTGGGGATCGAGCGCGCGGCTCGTGTCGTGGGCGAACAGGGCATAGACGAGGTTGCCGGTCTTCTCAGGCTCGCCGCTGCGACTGCGCTCGTAATTGCGGCCTTCGGCATACTGCTTCTCGACGAGCTGCGACATGGTCGAACGCACCGCCGCCATATGGGCATCCATGATCCGCCGGTCGCCTGAGACCAGAGCCAGAATCGAGGCGGATTTGGGCATGGAAAAGGTGAGGTCGAGACCCAGCCTGCGCCCCTCGACCTGCCCCACCTTCTCGCCATCGGGCAGATGGCCGTTGAGAATGGCTTCAAACGCATCGCGCCCGACCGTTCCCTCGAGCCCGAGTGCGCGCGCACCCTCGCCAGCCCAGACCCCCGCTTCCGCGTTCTCTTCTGCCGTGTAGTAGTTGTCGTTCGCGAAATAGTCGGCAGCACCGCCGGACGAACGAACCGCTGCGATCGAGTGCATGGCCTACATCTCCATGCCGTCATCAGGCGCGATCTCGGGTTCATCGGTGCCTTTTGGCCCGCCCGCGGATCGCTCGATCCGGGTCTCCGGTTCAAGCGCTTCACCCAGCTCGCGCGCGTTCTGGTTCGCGCGCTGTCCTGCCGCTTTGGCAGCTGACTGTGTGATTGCTTTCGCCTCGCTTGGCGCATGGCGGGAATGGGTGTCGGCGACAGGCGAGGCGCTGCCCGCACGGAACGCCATTGTCGCTGCGATACGGACCGCTGGCGCGCCGCTCTCGGCGACAACCTGCGGCGGTTGAGGCTCTGCCTCATCATGCCCCGGCACCGCCGCAGCGGGCCTTGCCTGTTTCTCATCGGGCAGAATCAGATTTGCAGGTTGGAGCTCATCCCTGGTCTCCCGGCCACCCTTGTCTTCCGCACCGTCAGCCTCACCGCCAGCGGCATTCGAGAACTCGATCGGCTCGACATTCTCGCGCAGGACATAGCCATCGGCAACCTTGGGATAGTCCTTCCAGGCGAGTTTGATCCGAGCGGCGTCGAAGCCTTCGGGGAACACCACGAAGCCGCGCAGCGAGGGCAGCTTCATGATGTCGTCGGGGAGCACCAGAGGCTGGACTTCGGAGCGCGGAGTGATTGTCGCGGCGTCGCGGATGTTGGAATAACCGTAGCTGTAGGCTTCATCCATCATTCGCACTTCGCGGTGGCCAATATAGTCCGAGCAATGCTCGGCGGTGTCACGGTCGGCCGCGGCCAGGATGAGCTTGGTGCGCGCCAGCGAGGCGAGGTTCTGCGCGCCCTCCTTGCCGTAAGTCTCCGAGAGCTTGGCGAACGAATGGATGCCGAGCACGAAGGCGCCGCCGAAACCTCGTGCGGTCTGCAAACCGTCCTCGATTGCCGGCAGGCGGTGGAGCGCATGCACCTCGTCGAAGAAGAACCAGGTGCGCAGGTCCCGCGTGCGCGGCAGGCGCATCAGGGTATGGACCGCGAGGTTCATCCACAGCGACAGCAGCGCCCGGTTGAGCACCAGTTCGTTGTGCGAGGAGGTAATGAACAGGATCGAACCCGGCTTGTCCTCGACGCGAATCCAGTCACAGATCGAAAACGGCTCCTTGCCCTCAGGGAGGAAGCGCAGGGCCTGCGCGTTGGTGTTGAACACAGCCCGGATCGATTCCGCCATCTTGGCCGCCTCGGGCGCGGTCAGCGGATCGGCGACGGTGTTCTCGAGCATGTTGTGGACCGCCTTGAGGTCGGCCATCATGAGGCGGTTCGCGAGTGCCTGGTTGGTCGCCTGACCTTCCTTGATGAGCTTGATGCAGGATTCCACGAACAGCGTGCGCGCAGCGAGCATCCAGAAGGGTTCTGCGCCGCCGCCATCTGCGGGCAGCAGCGCCGCGGCGATGCCGGTAAAATCGGCGTGGTTTTTCGCTTCGCCGAACACCGACCAGGACGGACAACGCTCGTCCATCGGGTTGAGGATGATGTCGGTTTCCGGGTTGTAGAAGGTCTCGACGTAGGCGCCAGTGAGGTCGAAAACGACAGCCCGGTCGCGCCGCACCCGCATCTGCGCGATAAGTGCGCGCATCTGGGTTGTCTTGCCGGTACCGGTCGAGCCGATCATCATCGTGTGCGACTGTTCGGTGCGCCAGGGGAAGGGGATACCTGCCATCGAATAGACATGATGTATTCCCGCCGCCTTGCGGTCTTCGAGGCTCATTGCCATCACCTGATCGAAGCTCTTGCCGGGCAGTTTCTCGGCGATCTCCTGGTCCAAAAGCGCGCGGTTGTGGGCGTTGATGACACTGGCGAGCTCTGCCCCATCGACCAGCATCGCGCCGCGTTGATGTCGCTCCTCGAGGATCGACTTTCCGCGCCGCTTCGAGAAGTCGACGAACCAGACCGCGAGCGGGACGGCGACGAACAGCGAGATGAACAGCGAACCCCAAATGGCGTGCATGAGCTTGTTCCAGGCGATCACCACATCGGGGTGCGAGGCCACCATCGAAATCGGTGCCGGGATCACTTCGCCCGATGGCACGGTAAGGTTGATCACCTTGCTCGGCGAGAACTCCATAAAGGCCCAACCGGCGGCATAGGTCCGCATCAGGATCATCTCGATTTCGTGTTCGTGAAGCCGCAGCGCGAGGACCACCGAGAGCACGAACAGGAAGGTGAAGAACCAGACCAGGAAGGGCAGCCGGGCAGAGGCAAACCACATCAGGAATTCATGAGTGATGAGCTGCGAGCCGCGGGTGAAATCACCGGCATTGCGCGGCATGGTTCCGCGCGCCGAATGGTGCTGCAACTTGCCCGGTCGAGCGCGGTCGGACCAGGTGTCAGGCCCCGCCATGGAAGACCTCCATGCGCCGCTCGGCTTCGGTCAGGAGTTCATCGTGCACCTCGGGATATTCGCGCTGGACCATGAGGTCGAGCGCGAGGAAGGTATACTCGGCCGAGAACTGCCGCCGACGATCTTGTTCGGACGAACCGGAAAGGTCGTCAAGGAAACGCTCGATGGCGATTCGCAGGAGCTTGGATCGGGAGATATTGCGCGAGGCCGCAGCGGCATTGGCCGCCTCGGCAACCGATCCGGGAAGCCGGACCGAAATCAGGACTGTTTCTGTCATCACCAAACCCTTCGAAAAGGGCCCGGTGGGGATTGCGCCTGGATGTTTTAGGCCATCGTCGATGGCTTGGCAAGGGAAGGGAAGGCCGACGCCTGCCGTATTCGAGTGTATTACGCCCTAAATGGCGCATTTGCGTTGTCTGCATTTGTGTTCATCAATTTGCACACTTTGTGATACACGGAGACGATTGCTGTATACGCGCGCAATTCCGCCAAATCGTCTAACGGCTCTGCCGTGTACGGTCTGCTACTCTTCCAATCAATCCCACCCAAGCCGTTGCTCGCGGAGTCATCTGGATTTCCGGTGATATGGCGAAGGGCCTTCAAGGCAAGATATGGCGCTGACGCCGATGCATTTTACTTTGCCAATTGGTCATGAATTTGCGCCTGGCGATGCGTGAAGGCTTGCAAAGAGCGCATGTCCAGGCAAGGCTTACGGCCGGGAGGTTTCAGCACCACCCAGGAGTATCATCATGGCCAGAAGAGGAAGCCTTGAAGCCGAACGTCGAGCCATCGCCAAGGATCGCGACGCGCTCGCAGCGCGTGAAGCGAAGCTGCGCGATAACGAGCAGAAATCGAGCATCGAACTGATGCGCAAAAGCCCGCTTGGCAAGGCGCCGTTCGAGCGGGTCGAAGCGTTCTTTGCAATGCTCGGCAAGCTCGGGCTCGACGAGGCGGAAAAGCGCTTGTCGGCAAGCTGAAACCGGTCTCGGCAAGAGACCAGCGCCGCCGGGTATTAGACATGCCCGGCGGCGCTTTTGCATCATGCAAAAAGAACAGGCCGGAGAGACCCACATCGGATCCCTCCGGCCCGTTTGAATGATGGCGCGTCAGAACGGACAGTCATCGTCCCAGTCGGCGTCCATCAGCACGCTCATGAAGCTGGCGGCGCGGGCAATGTTGTCTTCGTCGAAGTCGTCGGCCATCTGACCCTGGACCGTATGGACGATCCGGTCGATGAGGTGGATCGGCAGCGCGTTGTAGTCGCCTTCCTCGACAACCCGGAACGAGCCGTCTTCGTCCTCGATCACGTGACAGTCGAAGAAGCTGTGCGCGGCGCGCATTGTCGCGGTGCGAATGGCGGCGTCGTAGCCAAAGCGATCGAACTCGGGAATGTCGAAACGGGAAACGAGAGCGTTCATGAAAACCTCCTATTGAGAGCACTTGAAAAGAGGTCTCGAGGCAGGATGATCGCGCTTGGCGCGGGTCACAGAACGGGCCGCAGGGCCGCCGCGTGAGCGGGGGTGGGGGAGCCGATTTTTTCGCGAGCCAAGGCGCAGCCGCAGGACGCGCAAAAAATTGGGGGAACCGCCCTTCTTGACGCGGGCCAATGGCGGTCATCACGCTTGGCAAATCTGCGAGAAGGAATACCCCCTATCCATCCCGCCCGGCCGATGAGAGCCATGCCGTGCCGCCAGCAGGCCATCGGCCGTCACTGGCGGGGTCAGCATGCGAGCGAGCCGGGCATGGGAGTGCGCAATCGACAGCAAAAATGGGCATCCGGCGGTGAGACCGGACACCCCTTTTGCGAGAACCGTGGATGCAAGTCCTGGCCGCTCAGAATGGCGGGAGATCGTCCCCATTGGCGGCGCGCCTTGCTGCTTGCGGGCCGGCTTGCGCTTCAGCCTTCGCCTGGCGCTGTACGGGTCCATTATCGGCGCCCGCTTCGCGCACGATGTGCATGGGAATGCGTGCCTCGCGCAACCGGTCAGCAAGGTTCGCCTGAATGCCACCGCCGCTGCACACGATCGCTTCGACCGGCTTGAACGCAAGCATCCTTGCATTGCGCTGATAGGGTGCGGAAGCCCCGCGCGATGCATCGGGCTTGCACAGGATCACCGGCACGCCCTGGCGCGATGCCCAGGAGGCAGCGATGACATCGGCGCCCTTGTTCTGCGCGGTGGTTGCCAGCACCATCGAGGGAATGCGTTCGCGCACGGCATCGAGGTAATCGTGCACCTGGCCAATGTCGGTAAATTGCTGCCCGCCCGAGAACACCACGACCGGTCCCGAAGGAGCGAACTGCTCACGGCGTTGTGCGCGCTGCGATGCGAGATAATCGCGCGCTTCGATCATCGATGCGTTGTTTTTCATCGAGACCCGCGACCCGCGCACCGGCGAGAAGGGACGGCCGGTTTCGACAAGATAGATCGAGGCGGCATGATCGCGCATGCACTCCATCGCGTCGCGGCACTCGGCGAGGCTCCTGGCCTGCATGGTGAGGTCCTCGACGTCGGTGGCGTAGACTTCGCTCGGATCGTATTCGCGCAGCTTCTCCTGAAGCTTTCTCGCCATGGCATCCTCGCGGTCATCGAGGCGCTTGGCCACCACGTGGAAGCTGTTGGCGACGCCCCAGGCGACTTCGCTTGCGAAGTCCTCCATGCGGGTGTCGCGAAACAGGTCGAAAACCGTTGCCAGCATCATCTCGATCGCAGCCTGCGCGATATCGGGATCGGGCATTTCGGCCGAGCTCGGTTCGTCGGCGACCGAAAGTCGGGAAAGTTCGGTCTGCTCCATGAAGGCCCGGGCATAGTCGGGCGTCTGGACCTCACGCGCATAGTGCTCGGCAAGGTCGGAAAAGTTCGAGAAACGAGTGGTCATGATATCCTCCGAAGGATCTGTCTCTCTCATCACCGCGATGAAAGATGAGCCTTGAAGGACGCCGGAGTCAGGCCGTCACAGGACGGCGTTGCCGCAGGCCACGCCGCCGCGCCAAGCGGGCGTGGGGGGAGCCGATTATTGTCCGTCAAGGCGAAGCCGCAGCACGGTCAATAATCGGGGGGCACCCGCGATCCTTGATGGTCGCCAGCTCCCAGGCGTCATGCTTTGGCGATGCCGATTTCGCTCGGCCACGGAGATGAGAGAGTTGAAAAGGTTTTGCCCCCGAACCGCGCGAGCCCGGAGGGGGAGGGCGCGTTCGGGGTGAACAGCAAAACACCGCACCGACTGCGACCCGCTCTTGAGGCCTCCCACAGGGCACCTTTGTGCCCGCTCGAGGGAGGCCGGCGGGATCGCCCTGGACAGCGCCGACGACGGCGCGGCCAGCAACCAATAGCGGACCCCTTGCCGGAGCAAGTCCGTCGTCCCGCGGGGCCCGTGCCTGCCACGGGTGCGGGACGGCGACGGTGCCGGAGGCAAGAGTGCCGGCGGCCCAATTCCGGAAGCACCGCACCCGCAGGAGCGCGGCTGCAAGGCGCGCGGGATCGAGTGCGGCAATCTTGACAGGGCCGCTCCTTCTGAAATCGATCGCGAACGCGTGGGGAGAAATCCGTCATCACCAGTTTGCAAGTGCGTTACGCATTGCAGGCTCGCCAAACACGGGGGCGGCGCGCTAGATTGCCGGGATGGTGAAGATGACGATTTACGTACCGCCGGAATTGATGGCGTTCGCTCAGGGCGAGGTATCGGCGCGCGGCATGGGCACGGTCAACGACTATGTGTGCGAACTGATCCGCAAGGATCGAGACCGGGTGAACCTGCGCGATTTGCTGATGGAAGGGGCCACATCAGCGTTTGGCACTCCCGCTGATGCGAAATATTTTGACGGCTTTCGCTCTCGCGTCACGGGCAGCGCAGCTTCGTAAGAGCATGGGTCGGCAAGGACGCCTTTTGAATTGATCGATTGGGAATTGGGTCATGGAATTTGACGACCAGATGCGGCGGTTCTTCGGGACTGACGACCTTGCCAACGTATCCGCTGAAGGGATGGCAAGCGGCATCGAACGCATGCAGGTCGAGTTCGGGTTGGAGACCGACAAGGGGCGCAGGTTCGCCATGTGGTCGCTGCTCTACATGCTGGGCTCGGCACCCGACCTCGATGTCGCGTTCAAGGATCCGCTGGACCGCGATGCGGCGCGCACTTTCATGGATTTGCTCGATCAGGCCAACAGCGCTGAAGACAGCCGCTTATAGGTCCTGAGGAGGTAGGTATCAGTCTGCGACGCAAGCTACTCTAATCGTCAAATCTACGCGGCTGCGCCAAGGACGAAGCGGGCACGCTCACGACGCAGCATCTCGTATGGCGAAACGCAGGTTATCCCGAGTGCGATACAGGCATTTGGAATTTTGATCTTGCGGACCGACTCCGAAGGTACTTCATGGGTCACCACAATAGATTCGTGGGCCTTTGCATGGGCGACAAGCCAATAGTCTGCGACCTGGAGGAAGGTCGCGATCGCAGCTGGTTCGTAGTTCTGGCCCGTGGCCCAGGCAGAAACTTCACCCAAGGCAGGCAAAACCACATCATCCGGGGCGAGAAAGAACGGTCGGCCACGCTCGGTCGCCCAGTCGGCAAGTTCGTCGCCAGCGCCTACCAATTCGTCGCTGACTTTTTCGATGCTTGCGACAACGCCCGCCTGATTTTGTTCGACAAGCCAGTCCCAGAAGGCCGGACAGAAATCGAAGCCGTAGTGAAGGTTCTTGCCCTGGATGAAGACGTTGGCGTCCAGCAGGTAGCGGCTCAAGGCAACACCCCCACTTCGTGGCCGATATTGTTGAACGTCTCGGTCTTGGCGACACCCAGCATACGAAAGGCATCGCGATAAAGGGTCTGTCCCTCAAGTGTGCTTTCAACGAGCGCACGCGCAAAGCGCCGACTGACGCGCGAAAGGGTCGTGCGATAGAAATCCCCGCCGCCCCCACCACGCTCCGCAATGGCGCGTAACCGCGCCCGCTCTGCCGCCCAGGCTGCATCGAAGGCTTCCCTCGTCAACCAATTGGCATCAAGCAGGCGTCGCAGGATTACCAAACTACTGACCTTGTAACGACGGGTAAGACGGGAGATCGCACTTTCGAGAGGTTCGTCGGCAATCAGATTCTGGCGCAGGGCAGCCAGCGGAACGAGCAGTTCGGCTGCCACAGCATTGCACCAGACTTCCTCTCGCCGAAATCCAGCAACTGGCGCAGCACTGGCATTGGAGATGCCAGACGCCCCAAGCCACAGGTGCGCCAACTCATGAGCAAGCGTGAACATCTGCGCAGATTTGCTGTCCGAGCCGTTGATGAAAACTAGCGGCGCCTGAGGATCGACGAGAGCAAAGCCCCGGAATTCCTCAGGATCGAGTCGCCGACTGTTGTTGCTGAGAACGACCCCGCTGACCATGACCAAGACGCCGATGCTATCCGCGTGCCCGATGAACAACCGCAATGCGTCTTCCCAGGTTCGGCAAGCCGCTCGTGCTTCAAGATCAAACGACAAGGCTTCTGCCATGCGCGCCGCGACCGCAACGGGTCGTTCATTCAGCGTGGCGCTACCAACGAACGCCAGTTCGGGCAGGCGCACCGCACGGGCATAATCCTTGAACCAACCCTGCCGTTCCTGGCACGCGTAGACCATGTCGATGAGGTTCGGGCTCGGGCGGTGAACACCGCGACCGTCCACAGTCCGAAAATCCGGAATTGGAAGTTCTTCCTGCGGGGGAGCAGGCAAGAAGAGGTAGCCCACCGGCACGTGTACGGCATTAGCGAAGGACTGTAGCTGCTTGATCGTGGGTTGAGCTTCGCCAGCTTCCCACAATGCCAATTTGGGGAAACGATGATCCAGATCCTCTATGCTCAAGCCAGCACGCTCACGGGCCCACGTGAAGAGATCTGGATGAATTGCCGCCCTGGTCATGTGAATTCGTGCAATCGTCGCTCAATCCGAGTTCGTCGACGTAATGCGACGGATTGGACTCGCAGCACAAGCGCCGATTTCAAACTGAAGATCCGAAGGGGCTGTAAGCTGCAAAGATTAGAACCGCGGCACTTCTACTTGGCGGAATGTCCGTCAAGATTGATAACAAAGATTATGTTAAATATTATCAATGGGTTAGATGCTTTTCTGTGATGTTTCGCTGCGAGCCCGCACACGCTTTCTGAGACCATCCAGTGGTACTCGTCCGGCGGACATATCATTTTGCGCTTAAGCGCTTATCCTGTTATACGCCTATCCAATCAAAAGGACCAAACCATGGGTGAAGAAGTCACACGATGGACCGTCAATGTCGATAGCCGCACGGATATCGACCTGCGCACATACCTTGCCCAGCGCGGCATGAAGAAGGGCGACTTGTCGAAGTTCATCGAAGATGCCGTGAAATGGCGCCTGTTCGATCTCACGGTCAACGAGGCCCGATCAGCCTTTGCGGGTACCGACCCCGCAGAACTCGACGCCCTGATCGACGAGGCCGTGGCGGCCGCGCGCTCCAACTGATCCTCAGCGACCTGATCGCCTGGAACCACCAGATTGCGCATCATCATCGATACCAACGTTCTGGTGAGCGCACTGCTGTCCGAAAGCGCGCCGCCTGGCCAGTTGCTGGCTCATTGGCGGCAAGCACGCTTCCGGCTGCTCTCCTGCGCCGATCAGCTCGAAGAATTGCGGCGGGTCACTCGATATCCGAAGATTTGCGCACGCCTTTCCCCTGCCCTGGCCGGGCGGCTCGTCAATGAGCTGAGCGGGCTTGCGGAAATGATCGAAAACCTGCCGAGCGTTGACGTCTCACGCGATCCCTGGGACAACTACTTGCTGGCAATGGCGCAAGTCGGTGAAGCAGATTACCTCGTGACGGGCGACAAGGCGGACCTACTGAGTCTGCAACGCCATGGGCGAGCGCACATCGTAACAGTGCGAGACCTTCTTGGCCTTTTGGGTCAGGTACTTGGTTGAACGGGTCAGGCGTTAAGCCGCAAACAGCTCGCCCTGGCGCGGCATTCGCGATGCCGAAACCGCCGACACTGCTGCAGGCTTGCGCAACAGCCGTAGCACGGCGGGCTTGACCACATAGACCGCATGGCGCCCGCCGCCGCGGTTCTTGTGGTTGGTGGCATAGCCCGCGTAGTGGCGCGTGACGAGCCCGGCGCGCACGAGATCAGACGTCGCCCGGCTGACATTGGCACGGCCGACCGAGAGCACCTGTTCCTCCACGGCGGCCTCGATATGCGGTTCGTCGATCTCGGGCCTGCCGGTGAGCTCGTCCTTGAGACCCGCCTCGACGCGCTCGCGCAGCGCCGCGCGTCGCGCAGGCTGCTCGCTCATCGGCAGGAGCTGGGTGCAGAGCCAGTCGCGCAGCAGGGCCGGCTCCCCTTCCCCTGCGCCAGGCGAACTGGCCACGAAGGGACCGGCCTGCCCTCGCCCGTCGGCGATTTCCGCGATGAGTTGAAGAACCAGGAAGGCATAGCGCGGCCGGTTCGATGCCTCGGCCAGGACCGCGTAGATGCCTCCGACGCCTGAGATCTGTGCCTGTCGTTCCATGGATCAGTATTGAGCACAAAACGTGAATCCTGTGAATCCCCTTTGACCCGAAAGATGTCGTTTGTCGCTTGTGACACTTTGCCCGGGGCTTCGCAGGATGCCCGGATTAGCCCTCCCGGTTTCACCCATTCGCATCGCCGATCATAGCCAGAAATGCCTCACAAAGGGCCTATCGGTCAGAAATGTCACCCAGCCCTCTGCAAGGCTGCCACTCCATCTCCCGGCAAAGTGTCACGAATGACAGCGCCGGGCTCGCAAGGGCCGCTGGCCAAGAAAAAGGGGGCCAGCTTGCGCCAGCCCCCGTCAAAAGTTTGGGAGAGGATGCCTGAAAGGCAGCGCCAATATGGGTTGCTCCCTGCAATGCTGCAAGTGCGAAAACATCGCGCGGCGTTGACTATTGCGCACAGGGGTGAAGCGGCGCTGCCCGATGGACAGCGCCGCCTCCCGGCCTGGCGTCAGAGGAACAGGACCTCCTCGGCGACGATTTCGACCGCGTAGCGCTCGATGCCTTCCTTGTCGGTCCACTTCGAGTAGTGGAGGCGGCCCTGGACTTCGACCAGATCGCCCTTCTGCTTGTGCCTGGCGACCGAGGCCCCGAGCCCGTTGAAAGCGGTGATGCGGTGGAATTCTGCGAGGGTTTCGGTGTAGCCCGCTTCGTTCTTGACCGTCTTGCCATCGACCAGCTTCGGGCGATCGGTGACCAGCGTGAAGCCGGTGATTTCGGTCTCGCCGGCACGGCGGGTTTCGGGCTGGCTGGCGATGCGGCCGATCAGAATGACGAGGTTCTTCATGGGTTTTCTCCTGCTTGAATTCGGCGGAACCGCCCGCCGATGAACGCGATCGGCGGCGCGCAAAGGCCCGGGCTGCACCGAGCGCCAAGCTTCGCGCAGGCGTGAGGGAAACCGGCAAAAGCGAGGAGTGGTGCGGCAAGCCCGCAGGGCTTCACGGTCCGCTGCTTTTCCGGTTGCCGGCCGGGACGGGCGCCGCAGGGTTCATCGGCTGGCAAAGGGCGGTTTGCGCCAGTTCAGGCATGTTGGAGGTCGGACATGGAGCTTCGTTCCGGATCGGGCACGTTCGTGCCTGCCCTGCCCCCCAAGAGGACAGGATGAATCACTGCTACACGGTCGTGCGGCTCAAACTGGCGAGGCGCGCGGGACAAGAGTTCGGGGAGGGTCCAACCCTGATCGCGTTCCACCGACCATTCACGGCCAGCCAGGGGATGTCGTTTCCAGGGACCGAAGCGGTCTGGTCAAAGGTCCAGCCTGCCGACAAATCGACAGCGGAACCGTGCGAAGAATCATGACGCCGTGATGGAAGTCGCAGGAGTCAGCTCCATGATGCCAGTGGCGGCGGCAATGCCTTCGGACAGCACCGCTGCTGCAAGCAAGCCCCCTACCCCGCGTTCAACCAACCAGACAGCATTCCACGTCTGCCCCACGCCCCCTGGCCCCGATCGTCACCCGAAGGGCCGGCATCCATGCCGGCGAGCTTGGGCGGGCGGCGGCGCGCCAGCGTCGACGCGCGCCCTAGCGAGTAGAGCGGGTTGCCCCAAGCCCGCGCGGGGCGCGGGCGCCGGGGTGCCCCTCCCCCTGCCCTGTCTCGATCCGCATCCACGACATCAGCAGCCTGACCGCATGACCCTCCCCTTCGCATTCCGCCCCAGCGGAACCGCTGCACCGCAGGACACCAGAGAATCGTCCGGAGCGTCAGGCTCGACGCCCTGGCGGGCACAGGATAGATTGCCGCGGAGCGGAAAGGACCCCTCGGGGCCGATTCTCGGCACTGAACCCCGACAGGAACGAGACAGATGGCAAACGATCCTCCCATGCCCAGCGCGCTGCAGGTCGCCGAGGCCGTAGCCAAGGTGCTCGGCACAAAGCTCGCCGACCTCTCGGCGGAGCGTATCGACCTCGATCGCGAGGAAGCCGCGCTGTGTCTCGGCCTCGCCGAAGGCGTGATCGAAAGCCTCAAGGCAGAAGGCGACCACGCGGAAAGCGCGTAAGCCGGAAATCGTCCAGCCCCTCAATGTCACTGCCGCAGGCAGGGTTCAGCGGGCTTGCCCCCCGGCAAGGGCAGGCATAGATTGAACCGGCAGGTCCATGCCGGGACTGCACAATCAACAAAGGAGATGCGCGAGAGGTCGAACGGGCAGCGTCGATCGCGAGGAATTGGAGAACCAACCCATGATCCAGCGATACCGTGTGCTCGGGCAAGTCGTCCCCGAGGGAGAACGCCTGCAGCCCCTTCTGGCCGAAGCCTATGCGCGCAAGCTGCCGGTCCTTTGCGAATGCCGGCCCGGATGCGAGCTTCCGCTCTATATAGCCCATCGCAATGAGCGCTACGTGCTCGCGCGCTGGCCCGGATCGGGCGCGCGCCATGCGACCGCCTGCGATCATTACGAGGCCCCCGATCACCTCACCGGCATGGGCCAGGTGCGCGGCAGCGCGGTGATCGACGATGAGGAATCCGGCGAGACCAGCCTCAAGCTCGGCTTCCCGCTCTCGCGCGGCGCTGCAAGGCTCGCGCCCGCCGCGCTCACCAACGACAAGCCGACGGTCAAATCGAGCGGCCAGAAGCTTACCATGCGCGGGCTGCTCCACGTGCTGTGGGACCGGGCCGAACTCACGCATTGGCACCCGAAGATGGCGGGCAAGCGCAGCTGGTTCGTGGTGCGCCGCGCGCTGATCGAAGCCGCCGCTGCCTGCAAGGCGAAGCAGGAGGCCCTGCCCCATATGCTGTTCGTGCCCGAGACTTTCCGGCTCGAAGACAAAGAGGATATCCGTGCCCGCCGCCGCGCGGCGCTCGAACGGGTCTATCGTTCGAAGAGCGACATGATGGTGGTGATCGGAGAGATCAAAGAGATCGTGCCTGCCCATGGCGCCGAGCGCATCGTCCTGCGCCATGTCGGCGACATGCCCTTCGTCATGGACCCCGACATGGTCCGGCGCTTCCACAAGCGGTTCGCGGGCGAACTGGCGCTGTGGCAGGCGCAGGACAGCGCGAGGGGCAACGATGGCCACCTCGTCATCGCCGGGTCGTTCGCGCGGCGCCGTCAGGGCACATTCGATCTGATCGAGGTCGCGCTGATGCCGGTCACCGGCGAATGGATACCGTACGAGACCAGCGACGAGCGCTACCTCATTGCCCGCGCGGTCGCTGACAAGCGGCGGTTCGTGAAAGGCCTGCGCGTCAATCTCGATGCCAAAACGCCGATCGCAAGCCTGGTACTCAAGGACACCGGCGAACAGGCGACCGCGATCCATATCCACGACTGCGACCACGAGGCCGGCGAACCGCTCGAAGCACTGCTCGCGAGCGAGGGCGTGACCCATGTGTTCTGGAAAGAGGGCGAAGCCCTGCCCCCGCGCGTGGCCAAGCCACACCGGGATCCAGCGCCAAGGCAGGAGCAAGCGCTCACCTGAGGCGCGATCAGTCGGGCTTGTCGCCAGGTCCGCGGCGAGGATGCAGGTCGAAGCGGCGAGCACCGCGCGGCGCGGCCCGCAGGGCGGCAAGCCGGGCTCTGACCCGGGCGGGATCGACAAGAACCTCAATTCGGTCGAGGCTGACGATGGTCCAGACCGCCTCGCCCGGATGTCCGTCCATCTGCATCGACCAGGCCAGCGGCAGCTTGTCGGGATAGAGCCAGAGCAGCAGCAACGGCAGCGCCGCAAGGTTGGGCGCGCCGTCCTCGTCGGCAATGACAAGCTCGCCCGCGACGTGATCGTAACGGGCATTGAGGCCGAGCGGCATCGGGTGGCCGACGATCCCGAGGATCGTGTCGCGCGCCTGCGGGCCAAACAGGCCATCGAGCTCGGGGCCCGGCTCAGCGGCGGGATCACTGGCATGATCATGGAGGAAGACAAGCACGGCGACGAAGCGCGCAGCTTCCTCGCGCGTGCAGGCAAGCTCGAGCGTGAGCCGGACAGGAGGCATGGCAGATGTCATCGGGAATTGGCCGCACGGTCCCCTGCCCCGCCGCCGGAGGCGCGGGAGCGAACGGACACAGCGAACCGGATGGGAAGGCATGCGGCGGCGCGGTCGCGCCAGCCGCCACGGGTCGGCAGCGCGTGCCGGTCAGGCGATGACCAGCGGCGGGACCGTGATCTCGGCGCGCGCCATCGCGCGCTTCAGCTCGCGCAGCCGCGTGAAGCTGTTGATCCAGGACGGCGGGAAGAGGAGGTATTCATCCTCGCTCGCCGTGTAATCGCGCATGGGCCCCGATCCGTCGAAGACGACAATCTCGGGCAGGAATGCGCCGAGGCATCCTCCCGACCAGCGGCGGAACACGAGGCCGTGCCGGACGCAGAAATCGTCGATCTCGGGAAGCTGCCCGCCGTTGAGCTCGGTGCCGTAAAGCTCGAGCGGTTCGCCCGCGACGATCGCCGCCGGATCGAACGGCTCGCCGTCCCATTCGACGCGCAGGTCATAGCTGTCGGCAATGCCTGCGAATTCGGCAAGGGCATCGCGCGGCATCGTGCCGCCGATGGTGATGTGAACTGGCGCTCTGTCGCCCATGACCGGGTCCTTTCACGTTCGGTTGATCCGATCGTGAAGACCCCCCTCCCCCTCCATTGACCGGTTCAGCGCCAGCATGGACGAATGCCCGGCCGCTCCGGCGTGCAGCGCCAGCCGCAGGACACGGCACCCGGATGTTCAGTGCTGCGTGACGGGGGCCAGATGCATGTCCGTGTCGAGCTTCAAAGCCTGGTGCCAGATCGCGGTCTTGAAGTAGTGCACCTGGCGCTCAAATCCCTCGCCCGTGCGCACCTCTTCGAGCAGGCCCATCCAGCATAGCCGGCGCAGCACATGAATGTGCAGGGCCGCCCTGGTGCGAACCGCGTCAAGCAGGCCATCCGACTTCTCGGGGCCATAAAGCACCTCGCACAAGCGATCCTTGCTCAATCCGTCCTGCGCCTCGACATTGATGACATTGAGGAAGATATCCCAGTTACCAAACGGACGGTCGCCAAAGCGTGTGTAACCGGTGTGGTCAGTGGCAAACAGGAACTGCCGGGCAAGCAGTGCCCACAATTCGGCAGGGTCGGAGCGCAATTGCCGGGCGAGCCGGGTCATGTGCAAAGCGCGCTGCCTGTGCCGCGCCAGCCTGGCGCTCAGCAGCAGCTCGTGCATGATGGCCAGCGGCGGGAAATCGTCTTCATTGAGGACCTTGTTGACGGCGTAGAGGTCTTCGGCCGTGTACCCCGGCCATGCGATCGCTTCGGCTGCCCATTCGACGAAATAGCGCTTGAGGGCGCGCGATGGCGTGAGGCCGATAGGGCCGTTGGCATCAATATAGTCGAGGGTCAGGCGCACTGCCTGCAGCATCGGTGACAGGCGCTTCAAGGCCGAAGGATCGGTGGGCTGGTGGAGTGGAATCATTCGAGGGGTTATCAGAGAATTTGTGGCGGATGGGAATGCAGGTTCCGCCGACCAAGCTGCCATCCCCAGGCTGGGAGCCGTCCGCCAGAAATTGCCATACATTCAAACGCTTGCCGGTGACGGCAACGGGCCGTGTGTGGACGGCCCTCCGTTGGCAAGGGATTTCGGGAGTTCTGCATTTCGCTGGTTGAGGCGGCCATGTGTTCGGCCTTTCGATGCGGCTTTGTCATGCGCCGCTGGCCATGATGCCTTTCGCGCGAACCGGGTCCCGACCTATAGCTCGCGCTCGAAGCGCCACGGCCCAAAATGGGTTTTCCCGATCCGGCGGTTTCAACCGGCTTGGTGCATCAACTCCTCTTTGCCCTTTCCAACATCGTTAGCGCGGTACTCAGCGCTGAACTCTCACACTGCCATCGGCATCGGCTCACGATACCGCTCGCCGCTGGTCATCAGCGCCCAGACCATGCGCGCATTCTTGTTCGCCAGCGCCACCGCCGCGACCTTGGCTGGGCGGCGCGCAAGCAGCTGGATCAGCCAGGGCCGCTTCGTGCCGTGTCGCTCAGCATACCGGATCACAGCCATCGCGCCGACCACGAGCATCTGCCGAAGGTATCGGTTGCCGGCCCGCGTTATGCTGCCGAGCTTGTCCTTCCCACCTGATGAGTTCTGTTTGGGGACGAGCCCGATCCAAGCCGCCAGGTCGCGACCGGTCTTGAACACGCTCGGATCCGCCACCGAGGCGACGAAAGCACTTGCCAGAAGCGGGCCTATGCCAGGGATATCCATCAGTCTGCGACCGAGTTCCGTTCGACGCGCGCTGGCAAGCACCCGCCGATCGTTCTCGAGGATCTGCTGCTTCACCCCGTCGAGTTGCGCTGCCAGCATCTGTAGGCACAAGCGTGCATCTTCCGGGACACGGTCATCGCCTGTATCCGCGACCACCTCCAGAAGTCGCTCGACGCCGAGCCGGCCAACCGGGGCTACCACGCCAAACTCCGATATATGGGCACGAATCGCGTTCGAGATCTGCGTTCGCTGCCGGTTTAGCATCAACCGCACCCGGTGCAGCATCATCAGGCTCTGCTGTTCCGGGCTCTTCACCGCGACGAAGCGCATGGTCGGGCGTGTCACTGCCTCGCAGATGGCTTCGGCATCCGCCGCATCGTTCTTCCCGCGCTTGACGTAGGGCTTCACGTACTGCGCCGGCATCAGCTTCACGTCGTGGCCAAGCGCGCTCAGCTCACGCGCCCAGTAATGCGAGTTGTTGCACGCCTCGATACCGACCAGACAGCGCGGCAGCTTCGCGAAGAACGGCAGCATCCTCGCGCGGGTCAACCGGCAGCGGATCAGCACCTCACCATCCGCTCCAACCCCGTGCACTTGAAACACCGACTTCGCGATATCCAGACCGATCGTGACCACTTCGCCCATCTCGACTCTCCTTCCAGCTCAATCCCGCGATGCTACCGCAGGAGGGGTGGAGAGCCGTCCACAGCATCAATTGCGGACTGGCGGCTATCGAAATCTGCTTGGTCGAAGCGGACTTTTCCCGCAACAGGTTGATTTGGCGCTAAACGAGCATTTCTGCCCGATAAAGGAACGCCTTTTTGGCTTATTTTATTGATCATGGCGGTAAGCCAGATTGAGGGGAAACCATGACCGAAGCGCGCTTGTTCGATCTCAACATCGAAAAGATCCTGGAATCATGGGAAAGCGCACACGCAGTGCGCGAATTGATCGCCAATGCCATTGACGAACAGCAATTGAGCGGAACCGCCGACATTCAGGTAATGAAGGCCGATGACGGCGACTGGGTCATTCGCGATTTTGGGCGCGGGCTCCGGTACGAGCATTTTACGCAGAACGAAAATATGGAGAAGCTGCATAACACCGGCAAGGTGATCGGCAAATTTGGCGTCGGCTTGAAAGATGCGATGGCAACGCTCCATCGCAACAACGTCTCCGTGGTGATCCTGTCAGCCTATGGCGAAATCACCCTCGCTGAGGTTGCCAAGCGCGATTTCGATGACGTCATAACACTCCATGCCGCAGTCCAACCAGCGCCCGATCCCGCTATGATCGGCACCAAGGTCATCCTGAGCGATTTGAGCGACGAACAAATGGCGAAGGCGATGGGCTTTTTCTTGCGATTCTCCGACGAGGAGGTGCTGGAAACAACCCGGATTGGCGACATTCTCCGACGAAAGCCAGGACAGTCAGCGCGCATATACGTGGCAGGGCTCCTTGTCGCCGAGGAAGACAACTTTGCGTTCTCTTACAACATCACGGCCCTGACCGAGCCTATGCGCAAAGCGCTCAACCGCGAGCGGACCAATGTCGGTCGCACCGCCTATACCGACCGGGTCAGGCAGATGCTGCTTAACGCGAGCGCGAACGAGATCGCCGAGGAACTGGCCAGCCAGCTGCAGGCATTGCAATCCGGCTCCGGAAGTGACGAGGTCCGGTGGAAGGATGTCGCAATTCACGCCGTCCGCATTCTTAGCGGAAGCGGTAATTATCTTTTCGTTACCGCCGGCCAGCTCATGACAAATGCCTCCTCGGTCGATCACGCGCGCAATGATGGTATCGAGATCATCACTATCCCCGACATCATTCAGCAGGAAGTCGGGGGTATGACCGATATTCGCGGAGAGCCAATCCGCGATCTTGGTCTCTATCAGGCTGAGTGGAACGACAGTTTCGAGTTTGATTTCGTCGAGGCAGGTGCTCTGACGGTAGCGGAACGATCAATCTTCGAGAAGGCAGGCGCGATTGCCGAACTGGTTGGTGGACTTCCCGGTCAGGTGAATTCCGTTCGGGTGAGCAACACCATGCGGGTGGACTTTGCGACTGGCAGTGATGCGCTCGGCCTATGGGACGGCTCCACCAACTCGATCGTCATTCATCGGAATCAGCTCTCGTCCGTATCAGACTTTGCTGGCACGCTTCTGCATGAAATCGTCCATGCACAAACAGGCTACGACGACGTAACGCGGGGTTTCGAAAAAGCCTTGACCGACGTGCTTGGTCTCACGGCTGCGGCGGCACTTTCAACTCCATCCCGACCGAGGTCCCTACTTGGCGGCCTGTTCGGCCGAGCTTGATTGCCAGGCTGAAGCAGAATTTTTGGGCCGTTTGCGGTCAGTCGGCTTTCCATATCGTTATTCTCAATATCTGCCGTTCAGCATACGAACCTGCCCGTCGCAGAAGGATAGCCGGAGATAGCGAAGCGGCTCCGGCTCGGGGAGGCTTTCGCCCTTTACCTCCGGGTCTTGGGCAGCTTCTCAAGAATTGACCGCAGCGCCGACGGGCTATCACATTTTGCACGCCAAGAACTGACAAAGAGGCCGGCCCGTGTCTCGTCAGGATAGGCCTTCCTGGCAGCTTCTTCGAGTTGGCGTTGATAGTTCTGGACAGCGTCAGCTGCGGCCAACCGAGCGTTCCTCTCTCGAATTGCCTTGCGAAGTAAGGAGAATGCCTGAGCCAGGTTGCCGTCGGTTTCGCTTGCCCATTCTGTGATCGGTTGGGGTGGGTCCGCCACGTTCTGGTTAAGCCAAGCCCTGGCATCGGGCCCAAGACCTTCGCGCGCAGAGTTCTCAAGATCACTTCCGCGTGCCAACGCTGCCACTGCTTTCGCTTGCGCCAGTTTTGCGTTCTGCTCTTCGATTTCCGTCAAGCGCTTCTGACGCATCGGCTCAAGTGGGAGTCCACATAAGTCGTCAACGACAACCGGGTTATAGTATGAGTCCGCCATTCGCACGAGTGCATCTACCCTCGACAGGAGCAAATCGTATCTGGCACCTCCGTTGCCCGCGATTTCCGCTGGCGATGCGCCATCGACATTGTATTTGTGCAGCCACCGCGCCTTGACCTCATTGGGGTCGGGGGCGCCTGCGGCTTCAAGCACTCGGCGGATTTTCCAGCCCAGTTCATGAAGTCTGTACACCCGGCCGTGCAACTCTGACGTGACGAAGAAGGCCTCTTCATTCCGGTCCCACACTACGATTTCCTGCGTGGCGGCAAGGTGAGCCAAGTAGTAAAAAACCGCGTGATCCGCGTTGCCGAAGCTGGATGTCGAGTAACCCGCTTCTTCCAGCCTCTTCCAATGATAGGGACTCAGATCTTTGCGGATCATCCAGTCGGGTAGACGGTTGGCATAGCCTCGGTAGTCCGGCCAGTCGCCACAGACTTTGATCCTCGCCCCCGGGGTGCAGGTCCGTGAAGGCGCAACAATGCACGTGGCCAGCACAGCTGCCTGCCAAACCGGCAGGCCGACACAGAACCAGTGTTGGCAATCCACCGCCATGCCGATCGCGTCGAGCAGACCAGCGTCTTCGAGCGCTGCCAGTGACTCCCGATGGTAGTCGTAGTCGACGTTGCCACGTGGCTTGCGCTCGATATGGAATTTGAGGCGCCGACCGCGCTCCGCTTTCTTGGCAGCGACCCGGCTCTCCAGACGGGCCTGTCCATTGCCGCGTTCGGGATGGTGTATCCATTTGCGATCGGCACCATGAAGGATTGCATCGTCCAATTCCTCCAACCTGATCTGCCGAAACCTCAGGGAGTTGAGGTCAATTTCTATCATGGGAATATCGTCAGCGGCGACCTTCTCCTGCTTCGCATCGTCAACGGCGTGGGCAACCTTGAACTCGACGGCAAATTCCTTGCTGGATAGCGCAACAATTGCATCCGGTCGAAAGCCTGATCGATCCGCCTCAATGATGACGTGATCAAGCTTGAATCGACCACCCTCGAACACAATTTCCTCGAGGCCTTCCTTCCGCAACACGAGCGGTGTGAAGGTGAGTTCTCGTTCCCGTTGCAGCAGCTCCTTGGCATAGACGTGCAGTGCCGTTTCTCCTGCGCAGCGGGAATCCGGCAAATGCGCGAAATGTGGTCGCGCCCTCGTCGAAATTCTAAGCTGCAGGAGTTCATCACAATCGAGACAACGAAACGGCCCCATTGACTTTCCGGTGATCTTATCGACGTGACGTGCGACGCCGTCATTGCATCGGGCAAAGGGCACTCGCAGGTCGCCAGACTTTTGCCATGTCGAGGCACATGGTCGCCTTCCGTCTGTCAATTTTCCGCCACCATTTCCGTTGATCTGACGGCATGAACCTTGATCCATTCACGCGGATCGATGGTTGCGCTTTCTGCCATGGCCACCTCCAAACTGACGTTCGCATCCGCCAGAATCTAACATCGTTCCAATCTCGCTCCCGGTCGGTTGAGGCCCCAACGCCGCTCGAAGTAAAACTCCAGCGACTTTCGAACCTGAAAGCTCAGGACATCCTCTGTGAAGCCGTATTCCAGTCGGACAGCGGCCTTCTGCGCCTCCGAAAGGCCGCTCAGCGGCCTGAGGCGTATCTCAATCAGGTCTTCCCAGTCAGTATCTCGCGGAAGCGCCTCGTCTATCGGTTCGGTTATGAAGCTGCTTTCAGGCAGCACGCGGATGGGAAGGTAGTCACGCCATTCCTGATGGTGGAAACTCCATGCCCGGACGTGCAATCGCTCACCGTCCGATGCAAAATGAGCCGGTGCGATCCATTGGTTCTGGCGCAGCCCGCTCGACATGGAAACATAGTCAAATTCGATCTTTAGCTGCTGCTCGATTGCCTGATAAAGCTGGCGCATGATGAAAGGCGGACACTGTCGCACGGGTGACGGCAAGCGCGAGAAGTCATCCCCAGCAGCGCCAGCAATTAGCTCATCGGGCGAGCCGGTGTCGTGAGGGAACGGCAATCCAACATGTTCGCAATTAGCCACATAGCATTTGCGGACCGTGTCATAGCCCGGCTTCGGCTCCGCGACCCGCTCCAGATACTCCCTGAAATCGATCGCGGCCTGAGGGGAAGAAATGCCGAAGCGCTCTATCAGGTCCTTACGGTTCACTTGCCCGCGCCACGTCAGGCATTGGTCAAGATAGACCAGTCGGGCGAGCATCGCTGGTTTGAGTGCAGAACCATTCATCGGGTCGAACGCTACTTGACTCGCCCCTCACTGTCCATATAATTTTTATACATATAGAGATTCGAGGACCGATAAATGCGCATCTTACACACGAGTGATTGGCATTTGGGTCGCCAGTTCCATGGTCTGAGCCTGGAGGAAGATCACGACCACGTCCTCGTCCAAATCCTTTCGATCATCGATGATCATCGTCCGGACGTCGTGATCGTCGCCGGTGACATTTTCGACCGGGCCAACCCACCCCAAGGCGCGATCAGACGGCTTTCCGAATTCCTGACGACGGTACGAGCAATCTCCGACGCCGCCATCGTCCTGATCGCAGGCAACCATGACTCCGCTGCGCAGATCGGAGCAATGGGCGTTCTCGCAAACGATGGTGAGGCAATCGTGCGAGGGCCATTGGATGAAGACGAAAGGCCGTTGATCATCTCTGACGCCCATGGTCCGGTGGCGATCTCGGCTTTGCCTTTCGCATTCGAATATGCGGCGCGACTGTGCTTCGAAGACGACGGAATTGCCTCTCCTGCCGATGTCATCCGCGCTCAGATTGCGAGTGCGCGCAAGCACATCGGCGACGATATGCGCTGGGTCGTCGTTGCCCATGCATTCGTCGATGGCGCGGCGACGAGCGAAAGCGAGCGTCCTCTAGTGCGGACGGTTGGCGGGATCGAAACGGTATCGGCGACTGCATTCGACCGCGCGCATTATGTTGCGCTTGGGCACCTGCACCGCCCGCAATCGGTGGGACACGATCATATCCGATATTCCGGCGCACCACTGGCCTTCGGTTTTGACGAAGAAGGTCAGGAAAAGTCCGTCAGTCTGATCGATCTTGCACCTGACGGCAGCGTCGAGGTGACGGTGATGCCCATCAAACCGCTGCGGCAGGTGCGATCAATCCGCGGCAAGCTTCTGGAACTGCTGGCAGCAACCGGGGTTTCTCATGATCTCGTGCGTGTCGTTCTGACCGATGAGACACCGCAGATAGACCCAATGAAAAGGATCCGGGAGTTCTACCCGAATGCGGTCCAACTCGCTTATGACCGCAATGAGCGGCCCGTCGCACAGCGTCTCGAAGAACAGCGGGCGGCAATCGACGATCCACAAACACTGGCCTCGACATTCCTCGAATTCGTCCGCGGTGACGCGCTGTCAGAGACGGAGGCAGGGATTGTCGCCTCCGCCCTTCATGCGTTCGAGACAACGGAGGAAGGGCAATGAGGCCGGTCAAACTGATCATCAGCGCTTTCGGCCCTTACGGCGGGGTCGAAACCATTGATTTCCGCGAAGCCACGGACGCGGGCCTCTTCGGTATCTATGGGCCAACCGGATCGGGTAAGTCGTCGATCTTCAGCGCGATCGCCTTTGCCCTGTTTGGCGAAGGCGCGAAAGAAGAGCAGGGCATCGGCACGATGCGGTCGGATTTCGCACCGGAGGCACTACTGACCGAGGTCAGCCTGCAATTCGAACTCGGCGAGAAACGATATTTTGTCCGGCGCATCCCCGATCAAACTCGTCCCAAGAGCCGAGGGGAAGGACAGACTATGCAGGCGCACGCGGCATGGCTGTTCGACGTGTCGGAGATCGCTGTCGACGATGTCGGTCCGGATTGTTGCGGCACCCCGATCGCCGAACGCAAAGTCAGCGATGTTGTGAGGCATATTGAAGAACTGCTCGGCTATGGCGCGCAGCAGTTTCGCCAGATTGTGCTGCTGCCTCAGGGCCGGTTCGAGCGTTTCCTGGTCTCCAACAGCAAAGACCGGCTCGAAATCCTGCGCGAACTGTTTGACGTATCGCTCTACCGGAGGCTCACCGAAAAGCTCAAGGCCGATGCAGCGGAAGTACGGCGCGAAATCGAGGATGGCTATCGATTGAACGGGCAACGACTCCATGCCGAAGGCTTTGCCAGCTCGGATGAACTCGGCGCCGGCATCGCGTCAGCACTCGAACGATATGAATTGAGCCGACTGACTGTGGCTGAAACAACTGCGGCACTCAACGCCGCGAACAGCGCATTTGCTGCAGCCCAGGCTCAGGAGAGATTGTTTGGCGAGGTGGACGCAGCAGACGCAGCCTTGAAGGTGCTCGAAGGCGAAATCACTGAGTTCGAGACCAGGCGTGCCCGCAAATCCAAGGCCGAGCTGGCGCGCCGGATGGCAGATCTCGACAACAGCCTCGCTGACGCTCGCACGCGCCATGCCGCGGCCGAAACTGCACTGGCCAACGCCGCAGGAGAAGCAACGCGGGCACGCGGCGCTGCATTGGCGGCTACTGCGAAACTGGATGATCTCCGCTCCCGCGAGCATGAACTCGACGGCCTGGCCCGGAAGATCGATGAACTGGATCGGCACAAGCAGGTTCTGGTCGATTCTTCAGAGCGGCACAGGCAGCATGAAAATGCCCTCAGTGCGCTGAACGGAGCCAAGCAGGTACATGAGCAAGCAGCTTGCAACCATCAGAAGGCCGAGCAGAGCTTCGATGAGAAGTCTGACTCGCACGCTGTTGCCCAGAGGAACACCGTCGAGCGGCAGCGATTGATCGGTGAGCGAGACAAGCTGAAGCGTGAACTGGACAGTGCAAATGCTCATCTGCGTGCAAGCGAGGCTGCGGAACAGGCACAGGCTGATCTCGAAGCGGCCTCGACAGCTGCTTTGGATGCGCAAGCCCGCCATCGTAGCGCGGAGGAAGATGAAACCGCACGCGAACATGAGTTCATTTCTGCGCAAGCCAGCATCCTCGCTGAGCGGCTGGAAGACGGTATGCCTTGCCCGGTTTGCGGTGCCGGCGATCATCCTCAGCCAGCTCAAGGCGCAGGCGATGCAGCGCTGCTTGAGAAGGCGTGGCGAGGCGCCCAGTCCGCTTCCATCGCCGCGGCAAAACTTGATCGCGAGGCTCAATCACGCGTCAGTTCGGCAACTGCAACCTTGGAGGCGCGCCGGGCAACAATTTCCGATCTTCCGGCGCCCCGGCGCGGCATCGACGAGATCGATACTGACTATCGGCTGGCTGTCGATGCAATCGAGGAACTCGGTGAGGTCGCCGATGTTACGCTTCTCGCGAAGGAAGTCGAGGAACTGCGTGAGCGAAAGCTTACAACAACTGCCAAGCTCCAGCAGGCCAACTCCGCTCTGAGCGAAGCAACGACTGCCGAAGCCGTTGCCCGCCAGGCTTATACGGACCGCATCGCGTCGGTCCCGGAAGAATTGCGGGACCCGGCTGCGCTGCAGGCCGCGATTGAAGCCACGACCGGTGAACTTGATCTGCGCAAGAAGGCAATCACCGACGCGATCGCGCAACAACAGAGTGACCAAGCCGCGCAGATCAAAGCCGAAGCGGCCAAGCAGAGCGCGCAGGTCTCGCTCAAGGATTGCGCGGACGACATCGCGAGAAAGCAGGCCGGATTTGAGAGCCGCCTCGTCGAACTCGACATCTCCGAGGCGGTCTATCGCTCTGCCATTCCCGACATCGAATTGATTGGAGAGCTGGAGGAGACGATTGCCAAATTCGACAAGGAACTGGCGGGAGCGCGGGGGCGACTGTCAGCAGCAAGGAATGCTGTTGGTAGTGCCCAACGGCCCAGCCTGGAGCCATTTCGGCTCAACTGCGTTCAAGCGCAGGCAGCAGCCGATGAAGCTGCAAGGAACAGCGCTGGAGCACGGCAGAAGCATCAATCGCTCATCGATCTGCAAACGAGCCTGGCTGATGAATTGAAGAATCTGCAGGATCTCGAGCAAAGTTCTGGCTCGCTGCGCGGTCTGGCCGAAGCCTTTGACGGGCAGAACGAGCTACGCACTACCCTTGAGACCTTTGCCATTGGCGCGATGTTTGATCAGGTCCTTGAAGCCGCTAATCTGAGGCTCGATCCCATGACTGGTGGTCGATATCGTTTCGAACGCGACACAGTCAGTGTCGGTGGGCGGTCGAAGCGGGGGCTCGATGTGCGGGTTCACGACATCGAGACTGGCCGGGCGCGCGAAATCATTACCCTGTCAGGCGGCGAAACCTTCATTGCAGCCCTGTCGCTGGCTTTGGGACTTTCTGACATCGTGGAAATGACCAATGGAGCCATAAGACTGGATACGATTTTCATCGACGAGGGCTTTGGCAGCCTCGACACTGAAAACGACGCTGGCACGCTGGATCAGGTCCTGCAAGTTCTCCAGAATATCGTAGGTGAGCGACGAGCTGTAGGGCTGATTTCGCATGTGCCGTTGGTCCAGCAGGCAGTCCCCAATGGTTTCACCGTGCACAAGGGTGTCAACGGCAGCCAGATCGAGGTCAGGATAGGCTGAACCTAATCCTGCTTCGGCGGTACTCGAACGGCCCGCAAAGGCGAGGCGTGGTCGATATCTTCAATCGTAAAGCACTCCCAGCACCTGACGCGCGGAAATCATTAGTGGAGCTCCTTGTTCGCCTTCGATTGCTTCTGTTGCGATCACGATCGACGCACCGAGACCGCCGATCGTCTCGAACTGGCGGAGGTGAGCGAGGTTACCTGCGAGGCGCACGCCGACGCGTTTGAAGAGGCTCGTGCCGTCGTCGAGCGTGACCGCAACTAGCCGACCTTCCCAACCGTCTAGATCTGTTGCGGTAAGTTCGGCACCACCCAGAACGATCTGACCAGGCAGTGCCAGGGGCACCGCGCTTTCCTCCCGGACGCGATACGCAGTCTCGATCCGGGTGAGTTCCGGAGCACTCTCAACCGCTGTCGCTTCGCCGCCGCCAACCGGTGGCGGCATCGCAGTGAAGATCGCACCGACGATGCGGTGAAGGCGCACCTTGCTCTCATCATATGTCATCGTTGGTCGCCCGCGGCGCGGATCTGGCATCTGCGCAGATAACGAAACGCCCAGCGAGCCAGATGATTTGGCCATACGGCGAGCCAGCACCTGTTCGCGGTATAGAGCTACTACCAAATTCCGGTCGCGGCCGGGATAGGGTTCTGCCTCGACGATGGCGAGCGCACCGGCCGGAATGGCGAAGCCGAGGCTCTCGCCACGAATGTAGTATAGAGCTTTGCCATCGAACCAATGTCCGTCGAGCAGCTCCATGTCAAAGTCTTGCGAGCCGCCAGCGGGTGCCGCGCCGACGAACGCTGCGATATCAGGATAGATGGATACCGAGAACGTGGGCTGCTCCATAAAAGGTAGCGCCACGAGGTTGTCGATAGCGGGACCGGCGGGCGCGAGCGGTTCGCGCCAACGATGCAGGCGGAATTGCTCATGAACCTTCTCGATCGAACCACGCAGTCGCACAAGATCCGCATCCACATGCTTCACGTCCATATAGGTCAGCGATGCTTTGTCGTGATGGGAGGTATTGAGCACCTGGCGTGGCGCCGCACCTTCGGCAAGCCCCGGATCGTCCACGAACCGCTTGAGAACAGGGTTGGTGAACAGCTCGCCACTTCCGCTGTTAATTAATCCACGCAATCGATCAACCAGCGGGAATAGCGTCAACGCCCGCGATGCAGTGGCATGAGCGGGCTCCACCAGGTCGTCGAAGAGGTCGCCGAGCCGCGCTTCGAGAAACACTCGGACGTCAGATGCATATGTCTGCGCCTCCGACGCGCCGTCTTCTACTGCCAGAAATTCCTGCCGTCGCCGATCCACTTCTTCGATTGCGGGCGACAGGCTGAGTGTTGGACGCACGGTATTCACTGGATGCACCGATAGATGCTCAACGCGGTCGTCGGAACGGCATTCGGCGACGAGTGATCGGGCGAACCGCCGGTCGTGCGTGGTGACCAGCAACTGTGCGCCGGCTGCCGCGACGCTCGCCAGGCCATGTGCGAGCCGCTGACGATTATCGTGGTCCAGCAGTTCCTGCGGGTCGTCGAGTACGAGCAGTGCCAGTCCTCCGCGTGTCGCAAGCACATGCTCACGAAATGCAAGGAAAAAGCCGAGCAGCGCGCCGCGCAGCGCCGATGCATTGGAGATGTGCTGGGCAGGCGCGGTCACACCGTCGCGGCCAACGGTTAGTTCCAGCACGCCACGCGCATTCATACCTGTGTCGGTCAGATCCGGGGCGAATGTCGTCGCGTTGCGGTAGATCGAAGTACGCCAGTGTTCTGACCGGTCGTGTAGCGTCCGACGCAACGTATCGACCTGCGTCTGTGCAAGGTTACCGAGAGGAACGAGCAGATCGAGAGCAGTTGCTGCTCGCCCGCAGGCGGCAATCCGCGTAGTCTTAGCGGCATGGTTGCCGCGCGCCGTCTCCATACGCCGGGTCTGTTCGATCGCTGCATTCAGCGGCGCCGCGCCGGCGACGATCCCTCGCAGCGTGGATAGGCGGACACCAATCGCTCGATCTGCGTCAGCGGCGCCGTCCTCGCCACGCCTGACTGCTTGAACGAAGCTATTGATCGCCCCACCGTTCGCTGCGCGCCATTCGGCGAAGGCAAGCGCACGCACTGTGCGGTCGATCATCTGTTGAAGCCCCGCGGCACCGGTCGCCAGCGCGACAGGCAGCAGGCGGGCGGCCGGTTCGGTGAAGGTGGGGAGCTTCGCGATGCGCTCGTCGATCAGCTTGATTGCGTCCGGTTGCAGGGCGACGAGAACGCCACGGAAAGGCTCGGTCGCGAAAAGCTCGTCCGCCAGGCCTGCCCGCAGCAGTGTGGCTGGTGTAGCCGGCAGATCGCCTCGCGCCTCTTTGCCGATCGCAACCGGTAGTTCCTGAATGAGATGCCCGCACCAGTGCGCCGACCATTCCGCGATAGTCCGCGCGACCACTTCACGGTCGCGCGCAGCATCGGCGAGGTGATCGGAAACCGGGTTGCCAGATACCGGGTCACAGGCACCGTGGAGTTGGCCAATACAGACGGGACAGGTGCCGTCGTCGACATGCTCATGGTCATGCATCCAAGTGGAAACCTTGGCGTAGAGCTGCGCACGGCGCGCGCGATCGGGGGCACTCTCCAGCTGTGCCAAGGTTGTGGCTTCGGCCTCTACCTGCGCCAGCAAAGCGACGACCGCGGCGACATCATTGGAGTCCACCGAGAGCGATGATAGTCGGGCAATCGATGGTAGCTCGCCCGCAGTTTTCAGCCGTTCGATAGCAGGCAGGATACTCGCTTCAAGGTCATCGCGCGCCTGTTTATTCTCGGCGTCGAAGCCGTCGCCCAGAACTTCCTGCGCATTCCTAAGCGCCGCTGCCTTCAGATCGACAAAATGCGTGCCAATCGCGCCAATCCGGTCTCTGGCTTGCGCATCGGTCACGGCAGGCGCGTCACCTTCAAATGCAATTGCCGGTGTCTCGGCGATGACGGCGGCGAGATCGTCGACAGCCTGCTGATACTGGTCTGCGATTCCATCGCGCTGGGATTCGAGCTCCGGCGTCGCTGTCTTCCTGATCCGCACTGCCATTTTCTCGGTATGCTTCGCGAGATCGACGAGGTCTGCAAGTCCGGTCAGGCGCGCCACGGATTCGCCAAGTTGGGATGCCGAGCCTACCGCCAGAAACGGCAGCAGTGCAGGCATCGTTGTGGCGATCCGCCACGCGATCGGATCGATTCCGTCGAGGTCGGGCGGAGTCTCATTGAGCTTTCCGCGCGATGACCGGGTCTGGCTGCGCCGGAGCGGGGGCAGAGGCGCGCCGTCGCCATCGGCAAAGGTAACCTCAACCCAGCTGTCCGCCGGGATAGGTTGCCCGTCGGGGGGTAGTTCGGTTGATTTTTGGGGCATCGGCGTGATGGCCGACATCGGATGGGTGCTGACGCTGTGATCGTCCCTCGCGATCTCACACGCAAAATCAAGAGTCCCATCCTCTGGGGCACGCTGCGAGCGGATCAGTTGACCGGTAAGGCACCAGACAAGAGCATTCGCGATCGAGGTCTTGCCAGACCCATTGACGCCCTCGAGCAATGTGATCGGCTTGCCAGGCTCGAACACGAACGAGGCGGGCGGTTCGGTCACGCGCCCATAGGCATGCAGCCCGGCAAAACGGTGCGCTTCAACCCTAACCAGCCGCAGCACCCGGGTCGGAGAAGCCGGCGCGGCATCTGCTGTGGCCAAGATGGTGGGAGGTGGCGTGCCGATCGTGTCGATGACCGCCTCAGTATCTCCCACTGACAAATTGCCCTGCCATTTGGCCCGGTTGCGACGATACCAATCAAGCACCGCGCGGGCGTCGTCCGACGCCAGTGTTAATTGCTCTCCATTGCCAAGTGTGACGGCTCGACCGCCGATGAGATCGGCAAGCAAGGCATCGGTCGTCAGAAGATGAATATCGCGTGATGCTGCGGTGTCGTCAGCCATAATGTCCTCATATTGCTGAGACATTCTCGCGACAAAAATGATGGTCGTCCAGATCACGACAGATAAATCGGCGACTTCACCACCGGCGTTGAACAACCGGTAGGCGAGCATGCCCGCTCAACTATGCTCCATTTCCCCAAATAGAATAGCTGCAATGTACGCGTTCAAGCCCTTCGACCTGTCGGAATTCTCCAAAGCCTCCCCTGCAAATAAAGAGGCGGAACGTCGGGCGGGGGATGCGCCGACGTTCCGCCTCGGGCCGCGTGGGGCGGTTGCGGCCGTTGCATGGGGACGGGGACCCGCGGTTGGGTCCCCGTCCTTTCGGAGGAGCAGTTCAGGCTCAGGCGTCGACCATCGGCGGCAGGGCGCCTTCGTCTTCGCTGGTGCCGCTGTCCTTGGCGCTGCCACGACCGCGCTTTGCCGGGAGCGTCGCGGTGCTGTCACCGAGACCGTCGCCGGAGCTGTCGCTGTCGGAACCGGCATCGTCGCCAGCGAACATGTCGCCTTCGCCGTATTCGGCAGTGCCGAGCTGGCTGTTGCGCCGACGCGGACGCTGCCAGGCGACCGCCATGGTGCCGTCCTCGCGCGGGAACACGGCGATGTAGAGCGGCTGCGACATCGACGGATCGTCTATCTTGCCCTGGTAGAAGATCTCGCCGGTCGAGTTCGAGGCGAGTTCGAACAGGGCGCCGACGATGACCCAGCGACGCTGGTCGTTGAGCGCGACGATCTCGTACTTGGGCGCGCGCGGGTTGCTGGAGCTCACCGGCCGAAGGCCGATGGTGCGGGTGATGGTGAGCGTTTCGACAGAGCCGATCAGCTGGCCATTCGCGTTCTTGCGGATTTCACCGATATTCATGGGGACGTTCTCCTTGAAGGATTGATTGCGACCGGACCCCTTGTCCGATCACCATTCTTCCATCCCCCTTCCCTCCCGGCCGTCAGGCCGAGACCTGCGGGCCATGCCCGCAGCACTTCTGAGGAGAGGCACGGAGAGATCACCGGGAACCGCCCCGCCCTGCCCCCAGCAATCCGACAATCAGCGTGCTGATGGG
This sequence comes from Croceicoccus naphthovorans, assembly GCF_001028705.1. Classification (NCBI taxonomy): domain Bacteria; kingdom Pseudomonadati; phylum Pseudomonadota; class Alphaproteobacteria; order Sphingomonadales; family Erythrobacteraceae; genus Croceicoccus; species Croceicoccus naphthovorans. The sequence continues at coordinate 108,073 of NZ_CP011772.1, forward strand.
CCGGGTCTGATCATGAGGGTTACGCAGCCGGTCGATCTCGAGGCGCGAAGCAAGACCATCCGGCACCTCGGCATAGTCGCGGACGAGCGCTAGCAGCGCGGAAGCGCTCGGGATTTCCCGGAAGGTGGTGCCGCGCCACAGGCGCACATCTGGATCGGGCGCGCCGTCGCTTGCGGCGAACACGGTGACGAAGAAGGTATCGAGCCCGGGGTCCCAACCCAGGGCGACCTCGAAGAGGTCGACATGGTTGGGAAGCGGTTTGAGCGAATAGCGCGACATCTGGCTCAGTAGTCGGTCGCAAGCATGACGGTGACCACCCGGTAGCTGGTCTGCTCATCCCACGGCGCCTCTGCGCCCCACTCAAATGTGCCGTCGTTCTCGTAGACATCGACTTTCCAGAAGATCTTGCGATCAAGGAATGTCACCACGCCGAAGTCCCTCTCGCCGTTGGGGTCGTTGCCCGGATCGATCGGGGTTTCGCGAACGAGGCGGAGCAATGCAGCCTGGTTCTGAAATTGGCGCACCTGCGCAATGGCCGCATCGTCCGCGTCGCCCGCAAGCAGGTCGACGAGATTGCGGGTGAACACCATGCGGGAGTTCGCAAGCGTACCGGCACGCGCGGCATCGTTGAGCCGGGCGATCTCGCCGGCGCGGGACTGTTCGGCGGAAAGGCATGATGCCTGGGCAGGCTGGGCCATGGAAAAATGCTCCTTTTGCAATTGATCGCCCGGTCCGATCCCCCTCCCCTCCTTGCCGGCGCTTGCCGGGTCAGGCGGGAATGGGTTCGTCATCGTTGCTGGAGATGACGACGCGGGTGACGATGCGCGCGGGCGAAGCGCGGCTCGCCAGGACGACGCGGAATGGTTGCAGGGGATTGCCGGTCTTCACCACGGCGGTGTCGGCGGCCATACGTTCAGCGACCTGGCTCGCGACACGGTTGGCATTTTCGATACTGCACAGCCGCGCGCGCTTGGGCGAGCGAGTGGATAAGGCAGGTTCGCTCATGACACGTGCGGAGCTGCTGGAGGCGGGACGATGGTCCAGGCACGGCTCATCAGGTTCGTGATCCGCACGCCTACGCCGTCGGTCATGCGGCACAGCCGCGTCTTGTTGCCAGAGGCAACCACGCGGAACGTTCGTTCGCTGTGGCCATCGGTGAACGTCAGGGCTTCGGCAAGCACCAGCGTGTCGCCGGGCCGGGGCTTGCGGCGCGAGGTCAGCGCCAGTCGCTGGCGGCAATGTTCGCGCCAATGCGCGGCGTGTTCGTTCCTCGGCGAATCGAGCAGGTCAAGAATCGAAGCCGGGCAATCGTAGCGATACGGCCCCATGGATTCTTCCATGTCCTTGTATGCGAAGATGTAGCCGTCACGCGCCTTGGGGTTCCAGCGGATGAGGCAGATCGCCGCGAAGACGAGTGAGGTGCCATCGGACTCATAGCTCTGACAGGCAGCGTACCACGCGCCAGAACGGACCGAGGACTTGAGCACGCGCAGGCCCGTGGTCCGCCCCTTGTCCAGGTCAGGCGGGAATGTGAACTGGGCATCGAGATATGCCTTGGGCGTGGCATGCGGCGCCATGCCTGATGCGGTCATCGAGAGCCAACCCATCGGGGCCTCCTATACGAGTTCGGTTTGTCGGGGTTCGAGTTCGAGGCGGGTCTCGCGCACCACGGTCGCGCGGAAGCGGACCGGAACGGCCAGCACCGCGATGTCGCAATAGTGATTGCGCTCGCCGATATAGTCCTGCCGCCCGTTGCAGCGGCGGAACATCACCTCGCGGCCCGCACCCATGCAGGAGAGCGCGACCTGGATGTAGATCGCATCGGCATGAAGCGTGATCTCGCCCGAGACGGCGACGCCGCCTGGATTGACACGCAGGTCATAGTCGTCGGCACCAAGACCCAGCTGCCGTGCCGCAATCCTGAGCGCCGAGCGGGCTTCGCGCTGGAACACGCGTTTGGCTTCCGGGTCGTAGCCCACGCCGCGTCGGGCGAGCGCCACCAGCGCGGGCTTCGACTTCAATTCGTCGATCCGCTCGATGCATTGGCGGCGCAGCGGCGCATCTTCGGCGAAGGTCGCATCTGGGGCGTGGCCGAGCGCAATGCGTCCGACATGGCGGGCAAGCAGGATGGTCGCCGGATCGCGTGCCAGGTCGATTCCGGCATTGCGCGCGTCCTGCATTGCATCGATCACTGCCTGGGTCGCGGTCGGGATCGTTGACAGCCCATCGGGCTGGAGCGCCCGGCGGTAGCGGAAGTCGAGATCGTAGTTCATCGCATGGCTCCCTTGCGCCGGAAAGGCGCATGGGCTGCCCACCCCCTCCCCTTCCCGCTCGCCGTGCGAGCGCGGTTGAAGAGATTGGCGATGTGCTCTCAGCGATCAGGCCGCCTTGCGTTCAGGGTCCGCAAGCGCGGGATCGAACTGGCGCAGCCACTGGACCGCCTGCTCGGCCTTGGCCGCGGCATGGAGGATGGCGGTCTTGTCACCGCGCATGATATTGAGCCAGTGATCGATGTAGGAAGCGTGGCTGTCGTGCAGCTCGTTCGGCAGGCCGTATTCAGCGCAAAGGATCGACTGCGCCAGGCTCGCCACAACTTCCTCGAAAGCATAGGCCTGATCACCGAAGCGCTTGCCGAACTGGCGATTGAGCCGTTTGGCATGGCCTGAGGCGTGAGATAGCTCATGGCAACGGGTCGAAAAGTACGCCTCGATTGAATGGAACGCCTGTGGCTGCGGCAGCGTCACCGTGTCTGTCGAAGGCGTGTAATGCGCGCTGCTGCCGCCATGGACGACCCGGATCGGAATCGCATCGAGGAAGTCACGCACGCCGGCCGACAGTTCGCCGATGGCTTTGGGGTCCGGTGGCTCCGGGTAGTAGTGCGCCGGCAAGCCATCGATCTGGCTGGCATTGAACACGTGGTTCCATTTCATGAACCGGATGGTCTTTTCAGTGGTCTCGCCGGTCTGCCGGTCGGTGTCGGTCTTGTGGGCGGTACTGTAGAAGACGCTGTAGGAACCGGACTCGCCCTTGCGGACCTGCCCGCCAAGTTCGGCAGCTTGCCTATACGTCATCCAGTAGGGACTGGCGTAGCCGCAGGCCTCGGCCACCGCCCAAAGGAAAAACGTGTTGATCCCCGTGTAGGGAATCCCGTTGTGTCGCATCGGGCGAGTGCTGGTCGCCGACCAGGGCTTGAGCCACGGCGCGGTGCCTGCAGCGATCTTCTCGAGGATGAGGTCAGTGATGACCTGCGCAACGTCAGGTCGTGGCTTACGGGTCATGGGTATACTCCCGTGTTGTTGGGGCGCAAGCCATCCTCGCCCGGCACCTTGGCCAGGCGGGGATAGCAAAGCATTCGGATAATCAGGCGTCGACCGTTTCGCGGACCTCATCGGCGGCATCTGTGACGTCCGGTTCGGGCGCTTCGTTCGGAGATTCACCTTCGCCTTCGTCGGGCTGCGCCTCCCCTGCCCCGGTGTCACCCAGCACCCGGAACCGCATCGCCTCAGGCACCCAGGCCAGCGCTGCCTGCTTGACCTCGGGCGCGACGATGGTCTCACCGGCGAACAGCTTCTTGCAGGATGCGGATAGGTCGCCCTTCTTGGCGCCCATGAAGATTGCCGCCATGGTCGGTCCGCCCACTTCGGTGACGTGCGCGAGCAGTGTCTGCTTGCTCACCCGGTCGAAGTAGTTGGCCGAGGTGGGCCGCCAGTGATTGGCGACGTTGATCTCCATCAGCGATGCCAGATGATCGTGGAGTTCGATCGGTTCGGGACCGGACTGGCCGGGTTTGCGCGCCACGCCCATGCTCGCTTCGAGCGTACGGGCAACGCACCAGGCCAGCCATGCGGCCTTGGCTTCGTCATCGAGCGCGCTGAACGCGGTGAACCTCTCGACCGTGCGCTCATGTTCGGTCCAGGCGGTATCGAGCGTCTCACGCATGTCGGCCATCAGCGTGTGCGCCGGAGACTCCGGATAGCTGGCAAGGTAGAGCGAGGGCGATGGCGCGCGGATCGTGGTGCCGAGCGCCTGTGCGCCGTAGGTGAGCCCGGCATCGGCAATCGCGAAGATCATGTAATCGAGCGCGATCGCCGGGTTGGCTGCGAGGTTGACCGAGAGGATGTCGCGGCGCTGCACGGCGAGCTCCTCGACCAGCTTCTGCGAAAGCGGTTTGGGCGCCGATCCGGCATCGCCGCCTCCGTCAGGCGCACTACCCTCGCCACTGGCGTCGCTGCCACGCGCCTTGCGCTTCTCGAGCGGCTTGTCGCTGTAGAGGCCGTGGGCAATGGCCGGCTCGCCGTTCTCGCGCACGATGACGAAGCAGCCGAGGTTAGCCTTCATCTCCTCGGGGATCACCGGGGGTTTGTCGTGAAGGGCGTCGTACGCTTCGGTCGCTGCTTCCCAGCGTGACTGGAAGTCTGCAGCCGCAGTCTCGTCGTCTTCATCAAGGCCGTCGCTTTCGGCTTCGAGGGCGGAGATCGTCTCGAGTAGGCGGTCGGCCTCGGCCTGTTCCTTGTCGGTAAGCGGGGCGGGTTCGAGATGGACCTGGTGCAGGTCTTCGGTTGCCGCATAGGGCACTCGGCTTTCAAGAACCGGGCGCACCCAGGCATAGCCCGAAGTCTCGGCGACCTCTGTTGCAAAAGCCTGGAGTTTCTCGCCGGCGATGCGCTGGGCGATTTCGGCGTCGATCCAGGTCTCGTTCGAGTCCTCGGTGAAGAGATCGCGCTCGATCCGGCCACCCGCAGCGAGGTATTCTGCTTCACCGGCGAGCCTTGCCATCGGCGAGGACGAGCGCACAGCGCTGTGGGTGATCATGCGCCGGATCGAATCGGGCTGGTTGCCCTGCCAGGAATCGGCCAGTTCGTTCCACACCATCATCTGGCGTTCGTGATTGGGCGTGGTCGCGTAGGCCTTGGCAACATCGAGCGTGATCTGGCCTTCCTCGAGTGCGGCGAAGATCGGATCGGCGAGATCAGCCAGGCGCAGGCGACCCTCGATGAACCGTCGCGTGCGGCCGAACCGCTTGGCGATCGCGTCGAGGTCGCTGCCCTCGTTGACGAAGTGCTTGTAAGCGCGGATCTCGTCGGTCGGGGTCATGTCGAGGCGGATGACGTTCTCGATCAGCGAAAGTTCGGACTGCTCGGCGCTGTCGGTGTCGATGACCTTGCAAGGCACTTCGTGGGTCTTGGCCACCTTGCCCGCCTCAAGCAATGCATTGAGCGCGCGCAGCCGCCGGCCGCCGGCGGTGACGTCGAAGAACCCGCGCCTTTTGGCGGGCACCACGATCAGGTTCTGCAGGAGGCCCTTGGCCTCGATATTGGCGGCAAGCTCCTCGATGAAGAGGTTGCTGTCGTTCTTGCGGACATTGGCCTCGGACAAGCGCAGCTTGCTGAGCGGGATCATCTGGATATCGTTCACGGGAGGGCTCCTCATGGCCGGAATGGATCGAGCCGAACGGCTCAACCCCTCCAACCCCCCTCCCCTTTCGACACTTCAGGAACGAAAGGGACGCCCGGTTGGCAGCAACGCGGGCGGTGCAGGTCATATTGAGGTTGTGCGGTGGATAGCCCCCGATAGCGAAGTCGTCACATCGTCAGGGAAGTTCGAAAAGCCGAAAGGTCCCGTCCAGGGAGACCTCAAGGACATGATTGACCATCACATCCGACGGGACCCCGCATTCTGTGAGGTATCCAAGGGCTTCCTGCAAAAGGCGAAGGGCATCATCTCGGCGAGCGCTAGGCAGGATGATAAGACCAGGGTGTATCTCCTCGCGTGCCACCAGCTTGCGGAAATCGATGGCGTTCTCGGTGACGATGACCCGATCTTCGGCAAGGCAGCGGGAAAGGACAACGTGATCAGGCTCGCCGAGGCGGCCCATGTCTCTTGGATGAATTGCACTATGCTCGCCCGTTTCAGTGAGAACGCGGGCGAGCAGTGGAGACAGGCACTCGTCGATAAAAAGGTTCAAGCCGCTTTCGCCCAGGGCCGCCCGCCCGGCCGCCCCACCAGCGGATGGGTCCGGGCATAAAGCGCGGCAGTCTCAATTGCCTCGCGGCTCAGGTGTGGATTGTCATCGAGAATATCCTCGACACTATCACCACCTTCGAGCCTGCCAAGAACCGAATAGACTGTCATGCGCGTGCCGCGCAGCACCGGAGTGCCGCCCATGATTTCTGGGTCGGTGACAATGTGGTCTTCGCGCGCCTTGCTGTAGCGCTCGGCACGTTCGGCGAGATCGGAACCGACGAGCGCGGGAATATCGACGACGACCGCAGGCGCGATTTCGAGCGGCTCGCTCGTCATGCTCGCCACCGGACGTTCGGAGAGCCTGCGAACAAGATCGCGCTTTGTGGCAAGCGAAAGCGTTACCGGCAGACGCGTGACGATCGCCGCGTAGGGCACAGCGTGGAGCGGCAGCATGCGCCGCCGCCCGCGCGCCTTGGCGCGAATCCCGGCAAGGACACGCTCTTCGATCGCCTTGTCGACAGACCGCACGGATACATCGGCAAGAGCCGCCACTTCCCGGGAAGAAAACTGGCCAGTCATTTAATTACTCCCTAGCTAGGGGATAGATATACGCAATTGGCGAATTTTTCAAGGCGCAAGGATGCAGGACTCTGCTTTGGTCCCGACCATTTCAGCAGGGTGTACCCACCGGCTTAGCCAACGACAGCCTCCAGCACCGCCTCCGCCTTCTCCATCGGCACGAACACCCGTGTCTTGTAGGCGATGATCTCGGTGAAGCAGCCCATGGCCTTGAGCCCTGCGATCCTTCCGGGTTCGACATCGGCAATCTCGATCCGCCGCGCGCCGTTGACCCGTGAGGTGCGGATGGTGAAATTCTTCGGGTGCGGCGCTTTCCATGTGCCGCCGCCAAGTATGGCCTGGACGATCTTGCCGGGATCGACCTGGGCCTTGCGAGAAACCCCAAGCCGCTCGAGCGTGGCATCGACGAACAGGTCGTGGACGTGGCGACCGAGCCATGAGGCGCCGGTCTGGTCGACAATGCGATTGACCGTTAGGTCTTCCTTGGGGAGCGCGCCCCAGATCGGCAGCAGCAGACCGGTTGCGAGATAGACTGTCTCGGTGACCAGCTGGTTCTCGTCGGCGGCGTACTCTGCCTGCCAGCGCGCCTCGAAGTCGTCGCGGGCAATATCCTCCCACGCGGATTCGGCGAGCCGTTCGGCGAGGATATACTCGCTGCGCAAGGGGCGGACGAGTTCGAACCGGCGGATGTAGTTGCCTTCCTCGTCCATGTGCGAGGGCGCAGGAATGCACAGCGCGACCTTGTCCGAGCGGGAGTTGTGCAGGAACCGCGGATTGTCTTGATGCGCCGCCATCGCCATGACGCGTTCGAGCGAGGTGAGCTTGCGGCGCTGGGTGAGCGAGAGTTCAAGCAGGTGCGAAGTCGCCCCGGTCACCGGATCGGTACGGATCACCGTGTCGGACAGGACTTCGCAGGTCTCCACTGCAATGGTCTCGACCCCGATGTCGAAGGTGCCAGCTTCGCGGGCGGTGGCGACCCGGGTTTCGACGAGCGTGAGGAACTCGTCGAAGATCGCATTCTGCACCGCGATCTTCATCGCGAGGATGCGGTTGAGCCAGCGCTGGATCGGCGGCAGGTTTTCGCTGAGCACACCGTCGCGGTCGGTCAGTTCGAGCCCGCTGATCGTCTCGAACTCCTGCAAGCTGGTGCTTTTGAGCTTGCCGGTGGCAAGCAGGCAATACCAGTCGTGCAACGCGTGCTTGGCGTAGATGCTCTCAAGATTGTCGGAAGCATCGAACATGCCCTGACCGCCGGTCTGGCGCTGACCGCGTGTCAGTGCGCCCAGCGCATCGAGGCGGCGAGCGATGGTGCTGGTGAACCGCGCCTCGCCCTTGCAGTCGGTGGTGACCGGGCGGAACAGTGGCGGGCAGGCCTGATGAGTGCGATGCGTGCGCCCGAGGCCCTGGATTGCCCGGTCGGCGCGCCACCCCGGTTCAAGCAGGAAGTGGACACGGCGCTGCTGGTTCTTGACGTCGAGACTGGCATGGTAACTGCGCCCGGTGCCGCCAGCGTCGGAGAATACGAGGATGCGCTTGGCTCCGGTCATGAACGCGCTGGTCTCGGCAAGGTTGGTGCGCGGCGAGCGGCTTTCGAGGCGCTGCTGACCCGAGCCATCGCGCACCAGGCGCTTGGACCGCCCCGTCACTTCGGCCACCGCCGTGACGCCATAGTGCTCAAGCAAGGCATCGAGCGCAGTCGGGATCGGCGGCATGGCGCAGATATATTCGAGCAGCTCGTCACGTTTTGCCTCGGCCTCGGGGTTGATAACGGGGTTGCCGGCGTCGTCATACATCGGGCGTGAGCGAACATCGCCGAGTTCGTCGACGTATTCCTCCATCTGGCGGGTTGGGAATGCGCGGCCAAGGTAGTCGACGACGTATTCCTTGCAGTCGGTTGTTATGTCGAGCGTCTCGCGCTCCGGTTCGAGCTCGTTCAGCCGCCGGTTGAGGATCGATTCCGCCGTGCTGACCAGCTGCACGACCACGCTTTCATCCTGTGCCAGATGCTCGTCTATCGCGGGATAGATCGATGGCAGCTTCATCGAAAGCAGCACCTGGCTGAAGAAGCGCTGCTTGGTGCCCTCGAACCGGCTGCGCGCCGCGGCCTTGGCACCGCTGTTCAAGGTGCGATCTTCAAGGCCATCGACAATCCCGGTCAGTTCGAGCGCGGCTTTGAGGTTCTGGTGGATGATGGTCCAGGCTTGCGAATAGGTGTCGTAGATCTCGATCTGCTCGGGTGTGAGTTCGTGGCGCAGGATGTCGTATTCGATGCCGGCAAAGCTCAGTGCCCGGGCGAGGTATAGCCTGATGCCTTGAGATCGCGCGCCACCAGTTCCATCGCGGCAATGCCGCCGTCGCGGATCTCGCTGATGAACTGCTCGCGCGTAGCAAAGGCTGTGCCCGGCCCCCACAGTCCGAGCCGCACCGCATAGGCGAGATTGTTGACGTCCGAGGCCCCGGTCGCCGAAGCATAGAGCACGCGGGCGCGCGGCAGAGTGTTCTGCAGCAGCACCCCGGCGATGCCCTGGAGCGAGCCTTCCTTCTGGCCCAGCGCCCCTTCCCCACCGGCAACACCGCCCATTTCATGGGCCTCGTCGAAAACGATCACGCCCTCGAAGTCAGCGCCTGCCCAGCGCACGATCTGGTCGAGCCGCGTGTCTTCGACGCGCGATGATCGCAATGTGCCGTAGGCACGAACAGGATGCCCTCGGCGCGGTGATTTCCTCGCCGATCTTCCAGCGCGCAATGTCGAGAATGTCTGCGGGCAGCCCGCCGATCGCCGACCAGTCGCGCTGCGCGTCCTCGAGCAGCGGTGCATTCTTCGATATCCAGATATGGCGGCGATTGCCCCTGAGCCATTGGTCGAGGATGCAAGCCGCCGCTTGCCTCCCCTTCCCCGCCCCGGTGCCATCACCGAGAAAGAAGCCGGTGCGATAGAGCTGTCCGTCGGGATCTTCCTTCAGAGCAACCTCTCCGGCGGGATGGCTGAACCGACCCTGCAGATCGCGAGACCAAGCCTCGCCTGCATAGATGACGGTTTCGAGCTGGGCGGCCGAAAGCAGGCGCGCGGTGACCGTACGTTCGGGCAGGTGCGGCACATAGCGGGGCATTGGCGCGGCGATCGAAGCCATGGCGGCAGATTCGACGAGGTGGGTCGGGTGTTCGCCTGCTTCGGGAAGCACGATCCGAGAGGGCCGGTAATCTGCATAGACCCCGCGTTGTTCGCCCATCGGCGCCGGGTCTCCCAGCACCTCGTAGGAGACCGGCCTGACTTCGTTGGTCTGGGCAGCGCGGATGACGACGGGGCGCGCCGGTCCAGCCTTCACTGAACGGAAAAACCCGAGTTTGGCCGCACGGGGAACGGCCGACTGCTGCGCTTCGCGCAGTGGCATGCGTGGGGCACCGTAGCAATAGCCGCGAGCAACTCGCCCGCTGACTGGCGGTTGATCGTCGAGACCGCGCCATCGCCCGCCACCTTGTCGATCACCAGCATTCGCACCGCGATGCCAGTGCCGTGCTTGGCGTAGCCGCCCTTGTCGAGGCGAAGCGAAAGCGCGACGCGCGCGCCTTGCAGCGAATGGCAGAATGCATCGCCACCTCGCACGGTTGGCGCGAACCAGTCGGGCATGATCGCCACGATCCGGCCGCCGGGCGCAGGAAATCGAGCGCGGAACGCAAATGCCGGGCCGCCGTATTGGGATCTTCGCCTCGCGATTGCGAGACCGAGAACGGCGGGTTCATGAGAATAACGCTCGGTCGTTGCGCACCAGCAAGAAGCGCGGTCAGCTTCGGCGCCATCGTGACGGGTAACGGGTACGCCCGGGAACAGGCCTTCGAGCAGCTCGGCTCGGGTCGGTTCCAATTCATTGAGCAAGAGCCGGTCGACATGGGGCTGTGCTAGCATCGCCAGGATACCGGTTCCCGCGCTCGGTTCGAGCAGGACATCGTCGGGTGTCAGGCGTGCGAGGTGAACCGCGAGCATGGCCAGCGCGGGCGGGGTCGAAAACTGCTGGAAAGCGATCTGGCTCTCGCTGCGCACGGTATGGGTCGGAAGCTCGCGTGACAGGGCCTCGACGCGCGGATAGATGCAGCCGCGTCGCAACCTCGGATCAGTTCGGGCACGGCTCTCACCACTGCCGCTTCAAGCGCCTCGAAACTGTCGCGCTGCTGCCAGAATCCGGCGGCATCGGAGCCGCCGCAGGCTTCGGTCATCGCTTCGCTGAGCGCCGCGCGATCGATGGGAATGGCCAACAACAGTTTGGCGGCAAGCGTACGGGCGGCGGAAAGGATGGCAATCGGCGCGCGAGATCGTGACGGTCATGGAGCGGGTCCCCTCAAGGCAATGGGCCGGACTGGCCCATCCCCTCCGCCCCCCTCCCTCACCGCTTCAGGAGATCGGCCCAGTCGTTCGCGCCGCGCGGAGGCCAACGGGTCTCGATGGCAAGGCCAGACCGGGAGTAGGCAGCAAGGGCGCGGTTCGCCGCGCGATGCCCTTCCGCATCGTTGTCGGCGAGCAGGATCAGCCGTACAACGGTTCGCGGAATGGTCAGCTGGTGAAACCGCTTGGCGCCCATGCTGGCCCAGGCCTTGATGCCGACAAGATCGGTGAAGGCTGCTGCGGTCTCGAACCCTTCGCACAGGCCAAGAACGCTCTCAGGTGTGCCGTTGGTCCATGCAGCCCCGATGGCGCGGCCAAGGCAGAGTTTGGCAGTGCTGGCCCCGGTTCGTGGATCGAGGAATATCCGCTGGATCGCGGCAAGATTGCCATCGCGGCGCATCCCGACCAGCAGCGCCGGTTCGAATCGAGCCAGGGCTCCCTGCCCTCTCGGACACCGTGGATGGAAACGCAGGTCCTGGAGTACGCCGGCCGATGCCACGAACCTGGCGGACATAGTATTCGGCCAGCGAACCCTCGATGGGACGACCCTCGCGCCAGATTTTGAGGAAGGCGTTTCGCGGACCTTGCAGGCGCTCGCTCGATCTTGGCCGGATCGAAATGCGGTATGCGTGTGATTCGGCCGATGGCCCGCAACACGTCCGAGCGGTCGCAACCTGCATGGCAGGTAACGAGAATTGCGCGATCACCCTGCCGGATCGACAGCGAGGGCGTCCTGTCGGCATGGGCCGGGCAAAGACACATGGCGGTGTTCCCGGACCAGGTGCCGCCGAGTCGGCTAACCAGGGCTTTCAGCTCGGATGTGGGTCTGTTGCAAGCGAGGGTCATGCAATCGAAGCACGATCCCCCTCCCCTCACCCCGCTTCAGGATCGAATCCCGGCTGGACTGAATGAGATTATGGTTATAGGAGAAAGAAAACGTTCAAGTCTATTTGCTGGGATCAAAATGCATTCAGAAGTCGAGCGCATAGCAGAAATGGCGCAAACTGGCGAACGCATGATCGAAAGACTGCGACGCCAAGCATTCCTGCCCGAATCGCGCAAGGAGCTTACCGTTCGATTCGGGATCGCAGAAGCCGCGAGCCTGCTTGGCTGTTCAACGAATCGTATCCGCATGGCTGAAGACGATGGGCGACTGCCTCCTCCCCCGCCAACAGAGAATGGACGGCGCCCCGGATACGGGATCAATGATCTGCTTAACATGCGCGAAGTTCTGGGCGCATCTCCCGGCGCGCGCTCCGCTCGATAACCCGGCAATTATTGCTGTACAGAATTTCAAGGGCGGTGTCGGCAAATCCACTGTGACGACCCACCTTGCGCATTATTTCGCGGTCCAGGGATATCGCGTCCTCGTGGTTGATTGCGACAGCCAGGCGACGACAACGACCTTGTTCGGCTTCAATCCGCATTTCAATATCACGCGAGAGCAGACGCTCTATCCATACCTCTCAATCGATCCTACCCAGACCGACCTTCTCTATGCCGTGCAGAAGACGCCCTGGCCCAACGTTGATCTGATCCCGTCCAATCTCGAACTCTTCGACGTTGAGTATGAGCTGGCCGCATCGGTGCCGATGGTGGCAGTGTGCTAGCCTCTCGCTTCCGCAAGTTGAAACAGGGCTTGCAGGACCTTGCCAGGGATTACGATGTCGTGATCCTCGACCCGCCTCCGGCACTTGGAACTATTTCGCTCGCGGTAATGCAGGCGGCCAATTCACTGATCGTGCCGCTGGCAGCCACGACGCCAGATTTCTGCTCGACCGTGCAGTTCCTTTCGATGATGGATCAGGTGACCGGGCAACTGGCGGAAGCGGGAATCGTTGTCGATTACGATTTCGTCCGGCTTGTGTTCGAAGTTCGACAGCAACGATCCGAGCCACGCGATGGTAAGGCGATCATGGAGCAGACCTTCGGCCCTGCCCTGCCCGTTCCAATACTCGAAAGCGCGGAAATCAGCCATGCCGCATTGCGCATGATGACGGTTTACGAACTGGAGCGTCCGATCGGCACGGCACGAACGCACAAGCGCTGCAAAGGCAATCTCGATGAAGCTCTCGCCAGGTCGAAGTTCTCGTGCGTAAAGGCTGGGTGTTGCCTCACCTGCCAGCGAGCAGGAGGTGATCAATGCATAAGTCTATATCTGTTCCATGCCGCAATGTTCTTTGTTCGTTGCAGTGGCACTCGGCGAAGGAGCGATCTGATGGCGAAAAAGCAAAGCGACTACCTCGCCAGTCTTCTGGCTGAGGACGAGGCGGAAGCGGAAGCGCCAAAGAGCGACACCCAGGATGCAGCGATCCCCTTTCCCTCTCGCGGTGAGCCGACGCGCGCCAGTGCGCGTGCAGGCCTTTCGCTCCTTGGACGTGAGAATGCGCTGTCGCGGGTTGCAACCGGCGAAGTCCGGCAAGTCACACAACTGCTTTTGGATCCGGCGCGTGTGCGGGTCTGGGCTGGAAATGCGCGAATTCAAGCAAAGCTCACTGAGGACAATTGCCGCGATCTCATCGATTCGATCGTAGCAGAAGGTGGGCAGAAGGTTCCCGTGTTGTTCGCCACATCAAGGACGATCCGGCCCACGACTATGAGCTGATCGCAGGAACCCGGCGCCACTTCGCCATCTCCTGGCTGCGGGCACATTCGTACCCGGACATGAGGTTGCTCGCGCAGGTTGCCGAACTCGACGATGAGGCAGCATTCCGCCTCGCCGATATCGAGAACAGGGCCCGCAAGGACATCTCGGACATCGAGAGGGCGCGGAACTACGCTGCAGCACTCGAATTGCATTATGGCGGCAAGGCCGTCCGCATGGCTGAGCGGCTCAAGCTCTCAAAAGGCTGGCTTTCGAAGATGTTGAAGGCAGCCACGATCTCTGACGATGTGCTCGTTGCATTTGCCAACCTGCACGAGCTGACGCTCAATCCTGCTTACAAGCTGGCCACCGCGCTCGCGCGCGCGACCGCCATCCTCAAAGAAGCCAAAGCGATCGCTGGCGAAAACCAGGCACTAGACAGCGGCACCCTCCCCTCCCCGGCGCAGCAACCTTGCGTCGGCTCATGGCTGCAAATGCCGTGAAGGCTCCAGCACCGGTCGATTTGCGGATGGAGATTGCCGGTCCACACGGTAGGCCTGTCGTGGCCGTCAAGGCGGTTAACCGACAGGGGATCACCCTGCACCTGCCGATGGCAAGCGGTGCAAGCGACGATGCTGTCGCCGAGGCGGTTCTGAAGGTTCTGGAAGGCCTTCGAGAGAACGGGATCTCGGTGAAATAGTGGACGGCGCGGCTGCATTGGTCGGCGCAAGTGCCCGGAAGTTTCCTCGAGGAAACTTCTCGTGAGTCGCGCCCGCAAGCAAGCTGTAGGCGAGCAGTTCGATTTGTTTCTGCCGTATATCGCCGATCTCAACTTCCGCGATCAGCGGGAGATGATGGAGCGACCGTTCTTCAGCCTGGCAAAGTCGAAGCGCATCAAGCCAATTGACTATAACAGCCCGGATGGGAAGCTGTGGGTCCATGTCAGCGCCAATCCTGACTATGGCATGGCCACGATTTGGGATGCGGACATCCTGATTTATTGCGCAAGCATGCTCGCCGACATGGCTAGGCGAGGGCAGAACGACATTCCTCGCAAGCTCCATATCATGCCCTATGACTTGCTTCGGGCTATCGGGCGGCCAACGACTGGGCGAGCGTATGAGCTACTTGGCCAGGCCCTCGACAGGCTCGTATCGACGACAATCAAGACCAACATCCGCGCGGAGAATCGTCGCGAGGCAACGTTCAGCTGGCTCGATGGCTGGACGCAGCTGGTCGACGAGCGCACTGAACGTTCCAAAGGCATGACGCTTGAGCTCTCAAACTGGTTCTATGAAGGCGTGCTCATGAAGGGCGGAGTGCTGGCAATCGACCGTGCCTATTTCAGCATCAGTGGTGGGCGTGAGCGATGGCTTTACAAGGTGGCGCGCAAACATGCCGGCGGGGCAGGGGAGGGCGGCTTTGCCATCACCATGCCAGTACTGTTCGAAAAGAGCGGTGCCGAGGGGCCTACCTCGTCGTTCAAGTTCGAGCTCCTGAAGCTTGCCGAGAAAAACGCGCTGCCAGGCTATGAATTGGTGGTCGAACAGTCAGCAAAGAGAGAACCACTCCTCCGGATGCTCCGTAACAACGCGAAAGGCGAAGGGTTGACGGTATCTGCCGAAGACATCGCCGACGGTCGATCCGCGTTCGAACAGCTCGCAGGCAATGCTAAAGCAGGGGAGGGCGCGACAACCGAACTGGTCGAGAAAGTTTCCTCAAGGAAACTTCCCGAGCCGGTGAAGCCTCCAAGAGATGAGGAAGAGGTTCTGGTCGACGCTCGCTCGTTGATCAAAAGCACCGTCACCGGGCTCTCCGACGCCGCCACACGTGGCTTCATGACGGATGATACGATTGAGCTCCTCCGCCGCGAATGTCCGGGCTGGGACCTCTATAATCTTCATGCCGAGTTCGAAGCCTGGGTGAACGCTTCAGCCGAGCGAAGCCCGGTCAATTGGCAAAAAGCCTTCATAGGCTGGGTGAAGCGACATCACGAAAAACCGGCACGAATTGCGCGGCTGAGGCCCTCGAGGCCGCCGAGCGGAGCCAACGTAGCAGTGCCGATTGCCCCGGCAAACCGGTCAAATTTCAGGTCAGCGCCAGTCCGCGTTCCCGAAGTGTCGTGTCGAGACAACCTGGCACCAAACCCGAAGTAGACCATTCAGCTCCCACGCGCCCAATTGAATCACTTTGTGACGACCTCCGGCAAAACTGATTCAAAAACTCGTGCAAGCCTGAGGCATTGCGTAGCCTTTCGACACTTCAGGAACACAAAGCAGTCTGTCAACGACACTCCGGGAACCGATAACCGACACATCAGGAACAGCACTCCCGACACAACGGGAACGGATTGTCGATACAACAGGAACGGCTCGATGTGCCCGACTCGTGGATTTCCGGGCCAAACGCGCCAATTCTGGGCCATCTAACTTTCTAACAATACCATTTAACCCTCTAACCCATAGGAGAAGTTCAATTTCATTGAATTGATCAGGGGAAGGGCGGGATCGGCTAGGACGTAATCACGAAGCATATAAACTGCCTACCGCGTGCGCTCGAGCAGCCTGTCAATCTCATCCATTGCCGCATCGAACTCGGCAAGCAGCGGGAGGGCAGGGCGCCCGACCGCTCGCTGCTCATCTGGATAGCTCTCTCATGTTCGCCAGTGGCTACCAGCAGGACCTTGCCCCTGACCGTCTCGACCCGGGCCATCCCCGCATCGACCAGCGCATCGCGAACGGCATAGGTGCTCGCCGTGTAATCCCGAATGCCACGCCCATCTGTTCGAGCCCGAGCGGAGCAAACCCGCAAGTAGCATCCAGACCTGCGGAGCACGCGCCGACGAACGCAAATGGCCAAGACTGTGGTGCATGCGCATCGCCCTGCGCGCAGTTTCGGCCAGCTCGATCAGCCCTGAACACTTGCTGCCAGCCTCTCGGCCATGACGATCCGCCGCGAGCAGGGCCCCAGCACCGGCCTGAGTGCTTCGGCGGTCACCGCACCGGGGCAGGGGAGGGGACCCGCCAGGCGCCACAGGAGGCCAGCAGGCGGCCCTGGAGCGCATCGAGGGCCCACAGTGGCGTGCGAATGCCTGCGCGCTCGATCGCGACGTCACGGCCCAGCAGTGGGAGCACAGCGGCACCGCGTTCAATGGGCGCGAACAGCGCCGATTGCCGCAGGCGCCGGTTAAGCTGTTCGAGCGCCGCGAACGGCAAGGACGGCAGAGACAAAGGGGAGGGGGCCTTCCCCGATCAGCCCGCGTGCAGCCTCAAGCGCCTTGGTGGGAAGCCCTACAGCGCTGTTATCGCTGCCATCGGCAGTGAACCTCGCGCGGCCGATATAGTTCGGGCTGCCGCGCTCAGCAGCTCCCAGGGATGATGGCCCAGTTCGGTAAGCAGGGCGCGGACGATGGTGTGCGCGGGCAGGGGTGAGGGGGTCTCCAGCGGGGCACGCTCGAGTCCAGCGAACCAGTGATCGAAGCGCATTTCGGCATCGGTGA